>DASWEH010000184.1:0-2911 GCA_036394895.1 Anaerolineales bacterium | reverse complement strand
GATGGCTGCTTTTGCTGGGATTGTACTCTTGCGCAAATGGACCCGCGACCGCGAGATGATGCCTTACGTCATTTTCGTGGCGATGCTGACAACGACATTCTTTGTCGGTGTGGTTCTCTTCATTACTAACCCATTCACTCGCCTCTGGCATGTCCCCGGTGCGCAGGAAGTGACACAATCGCTTTTTGCTCCAGCGAATGCGATGCCATTTATTCCGGAGGATGGCAATGGATTGAATCCGCTGTTGCGTCATTTTGGCATGATCGGACATCCACCGACAACGTATTTAGGCTTCACAGGCTTTGTCATTCCGTTTGCGTTTGCGATCGCCGCGCTGATTACGGGCCAATCCAAGAATGATGAATGGATTATTACCACCCGCCGCTGGACACTCTTCGCCTGGATCTTCCTCTCCATCGGTCTCGTCCTTGGCGGACGTTGGGCGTACGATGTCCTGGGTTGGGGTGGCTTCTGGGGTTGGGACCCGGTCGAAAACGCGATGCTAATGCCCTGGCTCACGGGCACAGCGTTCCTACACTCCGTGATGATGACCGAGAAACGCGGCATGCTGAAGCGGTGGAATATGATCCTGATTATTCTGACGTATTCCCTCTCTCTCTTTGGGACCTTCATCACACGAACTGGTGTGATTAGTTCTGTGCATGCATTTTCCAAGACCGCTTTAGGACCCGCCTTCTTTGCTTTCATCGGTTTTACATTCCTGGGTTCAGTGACAATCCTCTATCTGCGTTGGGATACGCTCAAGTCGGAGCATTCTCTCGAAAGTTTCCTCTCGCGTGAAGCAGCATTCGTCCTGCAAAACATGCTCTTCCTGGCAGTCACGTTTGCTGTATTTTGGGGAACAGTCTTTCCACTGATCAGCGAACTCGTAACCGGTACCAGGATCACCGTAGGGCCACCATATTTCCAGCGCGTGACGGGTCCACTTTTCTTTGTGCTTGTGCTGCTAATGGGAGTGGCCCCGCTCTTTGCTTGGCGCAAACAGGCTGCGCGTTCTCTGGGACGCGCGATCTGGATTCCCTTCTTGGCTTCAATCCTCCTTGCTGGGGTATGGGGATTTGCTCACCGGATGCACCCCGCATCGATCTTTGGACTTTGGCTGGTTACGTTTTCCCTGAGCGCGATATTGGCTGAATTTTGGAAAGGTGTGCAGGCAAGACATGCGACGCGTGGTGAAAATGTATTCGTTGCGCTTGTCAATTTAATTCGCCGCAATCACCGACGCTATGGTGGTTACATCATTCACTTAGGTGTAATTCTCATCGCCACGGGCGTGATCGGTGACGCCTACTTCAAACAAGAAACACAAGGCACTGTGTCACAAGGCGAAGTGCTCAACATTGGCGGATATAAACTTCAATTCCGAGAGTTGCTTGGATATCCTGGCTCCGATGGACGCGATGTTGTCGAAGCCGTCACGAAGCTTTCGCAAGATGGAAAATTCATCCGCGAATTGAACCCGCGGCGCGATTATTTCACCGTCCAAGAACAGTCGGTGAGCGTACCTGGTGTGTATTCCACGCCTAACATGGATTTTTATGTGTTGTTGGTGGGCTGGGATGATTCAGGAGCGAGCGCGACGTTCAAGATTTATGTAAATTCTCTCATCAATTGGGTCTGGATCGGCGGCATCGTGATGATCCTGGGGACAATTATTGCAACTTGGAATCCAACAGCTCTACCTGAAGCCACCTACGCGCTCAAGGCACAAGCCGTAAGCTCGCAGGCCGCGTAGGAAGGTGCATCATGAGAAATTTGAAAATGAAATGGCTTCTGCTTGGGATTGTACTTTTTGCAAGCCTGCTGATCGTATCCGTGGCTTATGCCCAAAACAAGGTTCCCACCGATAATGATGTCCTTCGAGTTGCAAAGCAGCTATATTGTCCTGTCTGTCCGAATACGCCTCTCGATGTGTGTGAAACCAAAGCGTGTGAAGATTGGCGCGCGCAAATTCGCGACCAGTTATCTGAAGGTTGGACCGATCAACAGATCATCGATTATTTTGTCGCCCAGTATGGTGAGCGTGTGTTGGCCGAACCCCAACGAAAAGGATTCACTTCCTTGGTATGGTTCTTACCGCTAATTGTTGTTATGGTGGGTATAGGGGTTGTCTATGAAATTCTCAGGAATTGGCGCAAACAAAAACCTGTTGCTGTTCCTGCCGCCCGCATGCCGGTAATTCCAGATGCGATCTTGAAAAAGATCGAACGCGAAATTCAAGAGATGGATTAACTACGGAGTGCTCCTATGCAAATCTCTGCTTTAATCATTGGCTTTATTCTACTGGGCGCTGCACTGGCATTTGTCAGCCGACCTTTTTGGGAAAAACATAAGAAAGGTCCGAAAGATTCCACAACAACGGATTCAGGACGGCGCGATTCCGTCCTGGCAGCCTTGCGCGATCTGGATTTTGACTTCAAGACCGGCAAGGTGAGTGGAGAGGATTATCAACCGTTGCGCGCACAATTACTGGCCGAAGCTGCGCAGTACATTGAATCTGAGAAGAATGAGAATGAGAAACTAGAAGCATTGATCCAGGCTCGGCGCAAAACGCAGCAGAAAATCAACTGCGAACACTGTGGCGCTCCCGTGGAAGCGGATCAAAAGTTCTGCTCGAAATGTGGTGCGGTCACAAAAACGGAATCATGCCCGTCCTGTGGCAAGAAGATCCACGCGGGTGACACGTTTTGTTCTTCGTGTGGCACCAAGATCGAGGTTCGGCTGGAAGCAACGGCTTGATCATGAAACGTATCCTTCTTTTTCTAGCCATTGCATTATTCACGCTGTCTGCCTACTATGCGCGGCCAGCCCTGGCACAATCTCCAACTCCGCCCGCGGGTCCCATAGGTGAGGTACGGGGAACAGTCATTAACCATAATAGCGGCAAAGC
>DASWEH010000183.1:0-11885 GCA_036394895.1 Anaerolineales bacterium | reverse complement strand
CTTAGCGACATAAAGCGGATAGACACTCACGAAGCTCATTGTATAAATCCGAGGTTTTGCCATGGTGCTTACTTTACAGATGAACTTTGACTACTTCATTTCCTATGATTTTGGCGGAGAGGGCGGGATAATGTTGCGTATCCCACTCCATTGCTCGATGCGAGTATCTGCGCGCTTCGCTTGTTAGATTCACTCATCTGCCTACTCCGACAGCACCTTATCTATATTTGTCAACGTTTGTTCCAGACCGCGTCGCGAGCGTTCAATCATAACGCCGTCAGCGCGCCAGCCAAACTCGGTGATAGTTACCTCTGTTTTTCCGTTACCCAAGTCCTTAAACTCAATTTGCTGTTTTTTATCCATTGGCGTTTCAGCCGGTAAGCCTGCCGCCTCAGGAGCGATCACATTCCCGTCTTTGTCTGCAAAGTTGCTGATATATTGGATGATTTTATGGGGAATGACCTGTGTATACTTCCAGACATTGTAATAGTCCTTTCCACCAAATTCTTTTGACGCCCGCATCCCCACATGGGATACGCCGCCTTCACGCACATCCATTTTGGCTAAGATGTTTGAAAAACCGTCCACGTACCACCAGCGTTGCACGAATTTTTCGACGGTCCATACCTGCCAAACTTTTTCGACTGGCGCATCGAATGTATGCGTTACTATTAAATCTTCTGTTTTCTTGGGCTCATTTGTCATATGTTTATTTTAACAAACTTTCCATTGGCATGCTTAATGCTTTAGCAGTTTTCGCTATGATCGAAAAAGGGCATATCATGTTCGTCAAACCACCCACATCTTACCCATACTTATAAGGCGCGCGCGCAAAGAAAAAGACATGGGGAGACAAAACTGTAATTTGGCGAACTTTATATTTGGACATGGCATTCTCCTCTTCTGAAAGTTGGATATGATTGATCTGATTATAGAACATTTTTTCTATGATTTCAACCCCCTCTTGAGAACTACTTCAGAAGTCAGCCCTGGATGGATGAAGATGCTACGGTTTTCCAAATCTTATCGCGATCATTTAAGAACGCGCGGCGCGCCTCTGCGACGATTGGCTCTGGCACACCGGGTCGTCCCTGCACCCAGACCTGTCTCATCGCCAGGACGCGAGCAACTACCAGGTCTGCCACATGATGAAAACCTGCTCGTGACATGCCTTGCTGCGAGGGTTTGTTAGCAAGATCCGCCCCGATCCAGGCGCGGCATAACCCTTCGGCGCGTAACTCTTGGATGATGTAACCAAGCAACGCACTATATAAATGGTTGCGACGAAATGCCGGGATCGTCGCACAATCCCAAATATAGACTTCACCGGGCAGTAGCCGGATGCGCAGGTCTAATTCGCCAATGTGTTCATCATCAAAACTGACCCAACCATATGCTACGATCTGATCTTCAACCCAGGCCGTATAGCAACGCCGTCCGTTCTCGAAGCGTTTGAGGAGTTCCCCTGAAGAGACGCCATCCATTGCAGAAACGAGAACAGGTAGGAGGTCCGCCTCGACGCGGCGAAATGTAGCTGGGAACAGAGGGGTGACGGCAGGAACCAGCTCATCCAGATTCAAAGTCCAGATGGTGCCTGCACGGCGCGGATCGTTTTCAGCAGAACCCATCATGCGTGAACAGAAATTTTTCGTTCTGTTAATTCAGCAATTGCATCCGCAAGATGTTTGTCAGCGATCGCATAATCGCCATTTTCCACACGCAGGCGATGGGCAGTGCTCAGTACATCCGCCATTGTGTATCCCTCAGGCGGTGTGAACTTGAAGCAAGCCATTTCGAGCAGTTGACCATTGGGGTCGCGGAAATAAATCGAGTCCATGAAGCCGCGGTCAATCGGACCTGTGTTCTCGATGCCGCGTTCCTTTAGCCGGGCCGCCACCTGAGTGTAGGTCGCACGCGAGACAGTATAGGCAATGTGATGCAGGTTTCCAATGTTCTGCGGATTGGGGACAGGGTCATTGACGCGCGTAGGGCGCACAAAAAAAGTAATCAGTCGCCCATCGCCGGGATCAAAATAAAGGTGCATCTCATCCGGCACATCCAGATTGGGTTGCTCGAAGACAAGCGGCATTCCAAGAACACCTTGGTAGAAGTCAATAATCGCCTCGCGGTTCGAGCCAACGAAAGTAATGTGATGGACTCCCTGCGTTTGGATTTTGGTCATAGTTTTCTCCTTAACCAAATTGACAATCAAAACATAGTATTGGTATTGGCGGCGGATTCAGGAACATCTTGAATGACATCCCAATGTTCAACGATTTTGCCATTCTCAAGTCTAAAAATATCCATAATGGCCATGCCAGGGTCGCCCGCATGACGCATGCCATGATTGTGAACAACGACCAGATCCCCTTCTGCAATTAGTCGTTTAATATCCATGTGCAAGTCTGGGAACGTTTGGGTGAAAGAGTGTACAAAGCCAATAAAGGGTTCTGCTCCATCGCCCGCTTGAGGATTATGTTGACGATAGTAGCTGCCAATGTACTTTGCAGCCGCTTCCTCCGGCTTTCTCTCGTTAAAAGCCAACTCGTAAAACTCACGCACAATCCGTTTATTATTTTCAAGTTCATTATCCATAGAGATACTCCTCAACTCCTAAGCAAATTTAATCATTCGTTTTTCATTTCAATGAGTCTTCCAAGGGCAATCCATTAGATGCCCTTGGAAGACAAAGTCAGATCGTAAAGAACAGATTGCGGACTTTCTTGATTACTTCTGGGTCACCGTGTGCTTCCCCTCCCTGAAAGCGCTGGAACGCAGTCAGCACAAAATCGGAGGGATCAAAACTAAAGACTGCTTGACACCCTTCGAAATTACCTTCCTCCGGCTTGGCTTCAAACTTGCCATCCTTTACGGTCACACGCCATTTGCCGCCCCATTCACCCGAAATCTCGATGCCATACACAACATCCACTCCTTTAGCAGATTTTGCATCCACAGTGGAAGGCAGCAACGCGTACAACATATAAGGCACCAGTACACCAGCGGTCCGTTCATCCAGTTTGCGATCCTTTTCACCCAAACCCCAGCGCATATCCCAGGTGTGGACGCCGTAATCCATTACATGAAAAGCAGGATAGAAAAAAGTTGGCAGTGGACCCATGAACGGATGCGTAACAAGAAAGCTGCTCCACTCCTCAGGGGTTAACTTCTCAAAGGTATCCATCATTTTGCTGTAATTCGCTTTGAGACGAGAAATGGCTTCTTCACGTGGGAGACTACGGAACGCTTGCGCATGTTCATTGAGATCATGACTCATAACAAGCAAGCCGACTGTATCTCTTGGTTCGCCATTGCGGGCGCTTTCCCAACGCGTGAGGTACCCCTCAGTCACATCGATCATATGACCGACTATGTCGCGGACTTCCCATTCCGTGCAACGCGTCTGCACATTCCAGTTTTGGGGATCGTCCACGATGTTGAAGAAATCAGCACTTTCCTGGCGGATGACATCTAGGACAGTATCTTTGCCGCTGTAATCCATTGAGTTAACAGGGGACATCATTTTTCTCCTTCCGAATTGGTCATTACTGAATTTTGCTGCTATTCATCAATCGCGTCTGTATATCTCTTCGTTCATGGCCTCCTTCACCAGGCAGATCTCAGTAACATCTCGATCGGGGCTGGCTCCGTGATCGGTTTGGGATTATTTTGAACAGTACGGTTTTGAAATGCGATTTGAGCTAGCTGAGGCAAATCAGATTCTTTTAGATTAACTCCTGCATCGCGCAAGCGCTGGGGAAGATTCATCTGCCCGACAAGATCAAAGACTTTTTGTGCCATTGCTTCCATCGCGACCATTGGGCTGTTTCCATTTAGTGAGATGCCCATCGCCTCAGCCGCCGGGAGCAATTGAGGCACAGTTACATCCGCGTTGAAACGGATTGCGTGAGGCAGAATGATGCTGTTAGCAATCCCATGCGGGATATTCGCAGTTCCGCCGAGCACATGACATAAGCCATGATGCAATCCCATGCTCACCGAGGCAAGTGACAACCCTGCAAGATGTGCGCCTTGCAACATTTTAGTGCGAGCGTCTACATCATCTGGATGGGTGTAGCATCGTAACAACGAATTAAAAATGTGATGCACTCCATTCGTCGCCGCGGCTGTTGAAATTGGGTTGCGCGTCCTTGAGTAAAGCGCTTCGATGCAATGAGCCAGCGCGTTGATCCCTGTGGAAGCTGTCATCTCGGGCGGAAGATCCAGAGTAAGCTGCGGGTCGTAAATGACAAGCCGGGGCGCGATCTTTGGGTCATTTACCGTCACTTTACGCGGAGGATTCTCTCGTGAATGTGTGATTCCATAGACCGCTGTCATCTCTGAGCCTGCGTAAGTGGTAGGAATAGCGATGATGGGTATCGAGGGCTTTCGTGTGTAAGCCACGGCTTTCGCCATTCCAATCGGACTTCCGCCACCCATTCCGATGATTGCATCTATTTCAGGCTTCGTCGCAAACTCGAGTACTTGATCAACCTGGATATCTTGAACATGAGGCTGAACACGATCAAACGTTGCGACGAGGCGTTGCCCCAGCGAGGATTTGAGCGAGTCTACATATCCCCTTACTTGCATGGAATGATTCGTACACAGCAAAAGCTTTTTCCAGCCAAAGCGTTCTAATGCTTCACTTAACTGCGCCAGAGAACCCAACGCAAAAATCACTTCTTGAGCATAAGAGACATAGCGAAACTTACCCATTAAGTCACAAGCCTCTACTCTTAACTTTTTATGTTATTGCGAGCAGCCGCCTCGCAATAACATAATATCGTTCACGAACCAGTAATAAGCGACTGCATCATACTACGCACAAAATCAATCTCGTCCTGATTAACACTGTGATCCAGATTGGGATACAAACGTTCAGTGACCTGACCGCCAAGTTTCCTCAACACCCCAGCGGTTTGATCGACACGCTCTTTGGGAACATGGAAGTCCACATCGCTACATCCTAAAAAGACAGGTGTACCTGCCAGCGATCCTTTGTAATCGCGCGGCGTATCATCGGGGCCGATTAATGCGCCACTGAATCCCACAATCCCACCATAGCGTTGGGCATTGCGTGCCGCATACTCGAGCGTGAGACAGGCTCCTTGTGAAAATCCCAGTAACATCACGCGCTCGGGTGGAATCCCCACTTTGACAATTTCAGCATAGACATCACCGACAAAGGTTAAAGCGGAGGAAAGCCATGGTTCATTTTCTGGAAGCGGAACCAAGAAACGATTTGGATACCATGTATTCTCCGCAGCTTGTGGGGCAAAATACGCAAAGCCGGGCTGTGCCAGTTGATCGGTTAACGTCAAAATGTCATCCGCGCTGGCACCCCGCCCGTGCACCATTAACATCGCAGCTTGAGCAATGCCAATCGGTTCACCCGCCACGCGAACAGGTTGTCCGTGATGCGGCCCTTGTACAAGATCACTTCGTTTCGTCAAAATTTGTCCTTAGAGAGTGTTTCTTAAGTCTCTATCACATCCTTTTTGTACACGGTTTTCACGGAAAACACGGAAAAGAGCGGCTTTTTTAACGGTTTTACCGTGAAAGTCAGTGTAACCCGTGTTGTCCGTGTCCTAAAAGGTCTTTAAGAGACAGTTTCTTAGATAAACAAGTCATTCGACACTTTATAGTGCCCATCTGCAACAGGCGGATATGCGCGCATGAACTCTTCGCGTTCGCCAAATGCTTTTGCCATTAAACCCATCCATCCGCGGCGCATTTGAGAGCCTCCCTGTGAGGCATGTTGACGACCTGCTTCGCGTTTGATTTCAGCAACCGGAGTAATATCCACCCGCGCATGAACAGGGAAATCCACTTCAGCGAGTTCTCTTAGATTGACATCCTGGTTCAAACCAAATTTTGTTGGATCTTTCCCAAAAAAAGGCATTAGACGCACTGCCCATCTCAGGATACGGCGCGAGAAAACCTGAAAGTAGAGCGCACGCGGCTTAAACGGTGACCCCGCCTCCGGGTGGAAAGAAGCATCATCTGCCTTTTCAAAGGCCAGTACGGTTGCCTTATGAATATGGATGTGGTCAGGATGTTTATATCCACCGATGGGATCGAATGTAACAACCACATCCGGCTTGAGTTGCCGAATATATCTGACGACCTTTCCAGCGACCTCATCAATAGAATGGTTGATCTGAGCGTCTGCGTGTTTGTTCTCCTGCGTGCCGGGCATACCCGAATCTCGATAATCAAGAAAAAAGACTTCTTTCAAACCAAGAATTTTCGCAGCGCGCATTAACTCATTCGTGCGCAGTTCGGCAGTATCTTTGAAACCATTAAGATATTCTGCATTGACTGTGCCTGCCTCCCCGCGTGTCGCGCAGACATAATAGGTGTCATATCCTTTGCTGGCATACAGCGCGAGTGTGCCACCCAAGCCAAAGGATTCATCGTCTGGGTGAGCAAGAACCGCTAATATTGTTTTCGGCATGTTTCCTCGTATAATGATTTATTGTTCTTAGACAACACACGTCGATTATAAATTACAGGAGAGTGAATGAAATTCGAAACGCTTGCAATCCACGCCGGACAGGAACCTGACCCGAACAATGGCGCGGTGATGACACCTGTTTATCTTACTTCAACTTATATGCAGGATGGCGTCGCCAAACCACGGCAGGGATACGAATATTCACGTACGATGAATCCTACGCGCAAGGCATTGCAGGACTGTCTCGCCGCTCTGGAAGGTGGAAATTATGGTCTGGCTTTTGCGTCAGGACTCGCGGCGACGGATACTGTCCTACGCCTTCTAAATGCGGATGATCACGTGCTGGCGGGCAATGATGTCTACGGCGGCACGTTCCGTTTATTTGACAAAGTGCTGCGGCGCTTCAAACTGGACTTTACGTTTGCCGATACCACCGATCCTGAATCTGTGGCTGAAGCTCTGACTCCGTCCACGCGGCTCGTCTGGCTGGAGACTCCCACGAATCCATTTTTACGCATTACCGATATTCGCGCGGTCTCTGAAATTGTTCATTCTCATGAAAACAAACCATTGCTGATTGTAGACAATACATTTGCGACACCTTATCTCCAGCGCCCGTTAGAATTGGGCGCGGACATCGTGGTGCATTCCATGACGAAATATCTGGGAGGACATTCCGATGTGGTTGGCGGCGCGGTGATCGTGAAAGACAAAGAACTTGCCGAACGACTCGCCTTCCTACAAAACGCGGTCGGTGCGGTGCCAGGACCGATGGATTGCTTTTTAGTTTTGCGCGGCATCAAAACTCTTCCTATTCGCATGGACAGACATGCTGACAACGCAGTTGCAATTGTTGAGTTTTTAGAGGAGCATCCGAAGGTAAGCAAGTTTCTTTATCCATTTCATGAATCACACCCACAGCACAAGATCGCCCAACAGCAAATGAAAAATGGTGGCGGAATGATCTCCTTCATCATGAAGGAGGGGCACGAGGCGGCGATCAAAGTTGCAGAGGCGACAAAAATATTTACCCTGGCTGAGTCACTAGGTGGCGTGGAGTCGTTGATCGAGGTCCCCGCTGCGATGACTCATCTCTCTGTAGCTGGCTCGCAATTGGATGTTGATCCGGGACTTGTGAGATTGTCGGTTGGGATTGAAAATAAGGATGATTTGCTTGAAGATATAAAACAGGCGTTGGATAAGGCATAAGTCTGAAAGAAGGAAACACTTATATTTTGAGGAGATTGCTTCACCTGTCGCTTCGACTGCGCTCCTCGTCCTTCGACAGGCTCAGGATGCACTCGTTGCTCCGCTCAGCGCGAAGGACCAAAACAGAGACCGAGTTTCAGTTCGGTCTCTATTATTTCGCATGGACTGCGACAAGCGTCACGTCATCATCCTGCTTGGAGCCATTTTGATAAATCATCAGATTATCAAACAATTGGTCACAACTCAATTGCGCAGTGATCGTCCTTTGTTCTGCCATGGTGTACTTGATCCGCTCCAACCCAAACGGTTCCCCTTTTGGATTTCGGCAGTCTGTCATGCCGTCAGTAAACATCACAAGTAAACTGCCTTTGGGCAGAAATAAGCTGTATTCATCCAGCGCAATATTTTCCCATAGACCCAGCGCCATGCCCGGCTGATGCGGGATACGATGAACTTCTCCGCGCGGATCCAACAACAAGGGTGGTTCATGACCTGCGCGCGCATAGGAGAATTCACCTGTCTTGGTATCCAAAACGCCATAGAGCGCGGTCACAAACTGTGTCGATTTTTCAAGGCGGGTGATGTGTTTGTTCGCCATTCGTAACACCTCGCCGGGTGAGGTGGCGCGATCTGCTTCCGCAATGATCAGCGCGTGGGCGCGTGCCATAAAAATGGCAGACGGAACACCTTTGTCAGCTACATCACCAATCAGCACACCGATCTTGTCTTCATCCAAGAAAAACACATCATAGAAGTCGCCGCCTACCTGACGGGCAGGAAGAATTCGCCCGCCGAAATCAAAGTGCTCGTGTTCAGGCAACTTATCAGGCAGGATAGCCATTTGAATATCGGCGGCAACCTTGAGTTCCCGTTCGAGGCGCTCTTTCTCGATGAGTTGCTCCTGTGCGGCTTTGAGTTCATCAAACGCCTGTTGCAACTGACGGTTCTTTTCTGAGAGATCGCGGAAGGTGGCGGCATTGGTATTATCCAGGCGCTGACTAAGCACACTCACCATGGCAGTCGACAACTCAGGGTGACGCTGCAACAAGTCTTTGAACTGGTCACGATTCATGCTCAGCAAAACAATACTGCCCCGCGCTCGCGCGCTGGCTGTCCGAAGGCCGCCCGGCTGGAGGAGACTCATTTCGCCCAAATACTCCCCGGCATGAAGCACGTTAAGGATGAGTTCATCATCTGTATCCGGCGCCAGGAGAATCTCAAGCTCCCCCTCCACCACAACATAAAGATGTTCCCCCGGATCGCCCTCACGGAACAGGATGTCGCCAGAATTTAAATTGACAACATCCAATTCCTTCGTGAGACGATTCAATTCATCTGGTGGAAGGCCGGTAAAAAATGGAATGCGAGCAAGTAAATTGACAGGCATCGAATCTATTTCTAATTGAACTTAATTGGATTTTCTTCCACCTATTTTACACGAATATACAAAATTTACGCGACCCACATATCAAGAGCAAAAAGAGCTGCCAAGGCACCCATCCATAATATGGAAAAGATTGTCCAAGCACGATCAAAGATTGGATTTCTGCCTAATCTCGCCAGAAATATGAATATGGCAGGGGTAGTAAGAATATAACGGTGCATTCCTGACGGTGGACCACTCCCAAAAGATATAATGATAATAGCCAAACTGAACCAAGCCGCTTCTGGATAATTCTTTATTGTTTTAATACACGCGATAATCCCCAAAACAAAAATAAAAAATATCAAAATGTAATTCGCCGTGCGTTCAGGAATCCCCATAAATATGGACCGCCAGGCCTCAGCCCAAGCAAAGAACGCTCTGCCCAAATCCATGAAAGCACTACCAAAAAATTGCATTTCTACAAAATCAAAGGCAATCCCGTAATAGGAAAACTTCCAGACAAAAAAGGTTATTAGCGGTACAAAGACTAGCAAGGCACGTCCTAGAGATTGTAATGGAATGCCTTGATGGATTATTTGTCGCCATTCCAAATCTAAATCCATCCAGTCGCCGGTACGCAACCAATTGACAAACAAAGGTATAAAAATAGCGACACCTACAGCACGCGTCAGCACTGTGCAGGATGCTAAAATTCCTGCCATGAGCCACTTCTTGCGTCGTAACATGGCAAGACATCCGAATGCCAGCCCAACAAAGACTCCCTCTGTATACACTTGCACCAAGAAGAAACCTGTAGGAAAAATAATCAGGTAGAACGCAGTACGCAGAGCGCCATCTTCCCCTAGTGAATCACGAGTCAGATCATAGAGCGCAAACATTGCCCCCAACGCTCCAAGCGCGGAAACAATCACACCAGCCAGTGTGGCAGTGGCGATTGAATTCAATCCCAACACACTCAAAGGAATCGCGAATAGACGAATAAGCAATGGGTAAAACGGTAGAAAAGAATAACTCAATGTTATTTGATTATCGGGAGGGCCTACCAAATCTGTGGCGGGATCATCATAACCGCCTACTCCAATTGCCAAGTAATATTCAGAATCCCAAGCCACCTGATTATTCATGAAGGGTTCAAGGAGATACTTCTGTCCTTGTTGATAATCTGGCCCAGTAAAATCGGTTGTCCAACTCAGGGATCGATCGGGCCATTGAGGAGTAATGCGTGCACTCATCCAACCCTGAAGGGCGATCACAATGATCGCCCAGGCCAGCCAAGTAAGAACGATGATACGAGCCGGTTTCATATTTTTATTTCTCGATCTGAGTGACGATCATATCCTGCATAAAGAATCGCTGTGAAATGAACAATACAATGACTGGCACCACCATCACAACCAATGCGCCCACCATAAGCGCCTCGGGGGTGAAGAAATAGGTTTGATTGCGCTGAATCGCAAACGAGATCATCTGACGGTGCGGCGAAATGCCGAGGTAAAGGCTCGAAAGACGCGTCTCATTCCATATATAAAAGAAGTGCAGCAATGCCACGGTCACAACTACGGGAATGGACTGAGGCAAAATAACCGAGACGAGGATCCGCAGGGGTCCAGCTCCATCCAGCATAGCAGCTTCATCGAGGTCACGCGGGATGCTTTTGAAGTTTTGACGGAGCAGGAAGATCAGGATTGCGCTTCCAAAAAAGTGTGGAACAATCAGAGGCAACCACGTACCAATCCAATTCAACATATGTCCACTAAATAGATAATAAGTCGGTACAAGGGTGATATTGCTTGGGATCATGATCGTAGCAATCAGCAAGAAAAAGATGTATTTGATACTCGGAATGCGAAAGCGCGAAAATCCATAAGCCACCGCAATAGAGGAACACAATACTCCAATCTCACTAATCAGGGCGACGATGATCGTATTTTTGAAATACAAGGGGATATCTGCGATCGCGAAGAAATCCTTGAAGTTATCCAATGTCGGCGCAAATACGTAGTCGGCTTTCAAAGTGCGCCATTGTCCCTTCCAAAGGATAGGACCTGCCTTCGGGTTTTCAGGGTCGATGAACTGACTCGACTGCCTGGACGGTTTATACAAAGCCCAATGTTTGATACCCTGCTCCGTGGGCACCTGATAGACAATCCTATCCTTTCCCTCGTAATTAAACTTCACGCGAGTCGAAGGCAGGATCGGCGCATTGGGATCAAGGAACTGGTCGTGGGGAGTGAGAGAAGCAATGACCATAAAGGGCAACGGTGAAAGATAAGCGAGAAGAAGCAGGAACATAAACAGGTTAAGCATGGCTGTCCCTGTGAAGTCCCAAAGCCGGAATGTCAACCGAGAGACATCTTTTCTCTGTGACGGTTTGCGATTAAATCTCATTGACTTCATCCTCCTCCGGGAAATATACCCAGCGCTTCGCTGACCGAAACAGAAAGATCGTGAGCGATATCATCACGGCAAATGTGATCCAAGCTAGTGCACTGGCATAGCCCAGATCAGTTTGCTGGAACATAACGTTATTAATATAGGTCTCCATGGGAGAGAGGCTGAAGTTCAAGATGTAACCGCGATCCAAAAGGACCGCACCCCCAAACGCACCTGTCAGATTGATGATCAGTGTAAAAAAGATGGCTGGCGAAATCATGGGCAGCGTAATAAAGATAAAACGGGCAAAGGGACCTGCCCCATCCACCCGGGCGGCTTCATAAATTTCATTGGAGACACTTTGCATGGCACTATAGATGATCAGGAAACCGGGCCCGATGCTCCATAAGGTCATAAAAGGGAGGAGCAGACCGAATCCCTGAATGGGCGGCAAGT
>DASWEH010000182.1:0-10228 GCA_036394895.1 Anaerolineales bacterium | reverse complement strand
CGCATGGGACAGACAGAGCGGGGATGCCTGCCAGATTCACCGCAACAACATGCACATCGGATAAATACATATCCAATGGATTGGTGATCTTCTCCCCGATGCGGAACGCGGTCGTTGGCGCAACGGGTGTGATGAGCGCGTCGCAGGTTTCGAATGCTTTTTGAAAATCTTGGCGGATCAGCGTGCGGACCTTCTGTGCTTTTAGGTAGTAGGCGTCATAATATCCAGCTGAGAGAGCAAACGTTCCAAGCATGATACGGCGTTTGGTCTCGGCACCGAAGCCTATTTCGCGCGTCTTCAAATAGACATCCATCAGGCTTTCGACATTTCGCTCGGACAATCCGAACCGCACGCCGTCATATTTTGCGAGATTGGAACTGGCTTCTGCAAATAAAATCAAATAATAAACAGGAATTGCATATTGAGTATGTGGCAAAGAGACCTCAACTGCCTCCGCGCCGAGTGCTTCAATTTGTTTTATCGCGTTTCGCAACGCAGCATCCACTTCTAAATCCAGCCCTTCAACAAAGTATTCCTTTGGAATGCCAATGCGAAGTCCGCGCAGGTTTTCGGTTTTATTCAAAGTGTCAGAATATCTTTGAACAGGTTCTACACGGGATGTACTGTCTTTGGGATCATGTCCCGCAATGGTCTCAAGCACCAGCGCGACATCATATGCACTTCTCGCCATTGGACCAATGGTATCGAAGGATGAGACGAGCGGAATGAGTCCATATCGGGAGACGCGTCCATAGGTTGTTTTGAGTCCTGTGATTCCACAAAACGAAGCAGGCATACGGACTGATCCACCTGTGTCTTCACCGAGGGAGAAGGGAGCCAATCCCGCCGCGACGGCTGCAGCAGATCCTCCGCTTGAACCGCCAGGCACATAATCTAAATTCCATGGATTGCGTGTGGTGAAAAAGCCGGAGTTTTCGGTGGAGGAACCCATCCCGAACTCGTCCATGTTATTCTTGCCGAGAAGAACTGCATTTGTCGACTTTAACTTTTTGATGGCAGTCGAGTCGTAGAACGGTTTGTAATTTTCAAGGATTTTAGAGGAGCAGGTTGTAGGGATACCACGCGTGGAAATCGAATCTTTTGCAGAGTAGGGGATGCCTGTAAGTGGGGTCAAGCCTTCGCCCATTTTGATGCGCTGATCTGCATCCCGCGCCTGGTCGAGAGCAACTTCTTCGGAAACAGTCACATACGATTTGATTTGCGGATCGAGCCGCTGAACGCGTGCAAGATAGGCACGCGTCAATTCCTCCGAAGAAACCTTGCGGCTCGAAAGGTATTCATGCACCTGCTGGATGCTTAGGTCGTGTAGGTCCATCTAAATTCCTATGG
Source organism: Anaerolineales bacterium (assembly GCA_036394895.1). Taxonomy (GTDB): domain Bacteria; phylum Chloroflexota; class Anaerolineae; order Anaerolineales; family Villigracilaceae; genus Defluviilinea. The sequence goes on along the minus strand of DASWEH010000182.1, from coordinate 8,878 downwards.
CATGTCATGCTGAACGAAGTGAAGCATCTCCGACTCAGCAGAGAGACTCTTCGCTGCGCTCAGAGTGACATGGTTACTGTTCGATGTGAACACGCGGGATGACCACATATTCATCCTTGGATTGCGGCGCGTTTGCAATAAACTCAGCTGTTGGCACAGATGCTTCGATCTCATCTTCCCGCGGCTGGTTCTTATTTGCGGAAGATAAATACGCGGGTGGAACGTTTTCCGTATCCACTTCATTCAAGATGCTGACATAATCCAGAATGTCCTTGAATTGGGAGACAAACATTTCCGTCTCTTCTTGGGTTAAATCCAACCGTGCCAGAGACGCAATCTCTTTGACCAGTTTTTCGTCAACCTGAATTTCCGCGCTCATAATCTTCTCCGTTGGTCGAGTAGTGGCGCCTCGCGCCACGTATCGAGACCAACATGAAACAAGAGTACTTTTACTTACTGGTGGTTTCGACTGATTGCACTTAACCACCGAGTTTTTCGCCTATGCAATCTTGATGTGTAATTCCTTCAACTGCTTCGGTTCCACTTCCGATGGCGCGTCTGCCATCACATCCCGTCCCGTTTGATTCTTGGGGAACGCGATCACTTCCCGGATGTTGGGTTCGTCCGCCAGCAACATGATCAGACGGTCGATACCGGGCGCCATGCCGCCGTGCGGTGGTGCACCATATTCAAAGGCTTCAAGCATATGACCAAACTTCTGCTCGATCTGGTCGCCGCTCAAGCCAAGTAGCTGAAAGACCTTTAATTGAATGTCACTGCGATGAATACGGATCGAACCGGACGCCAGCTCATAGCCGTTGCAGACCATATCATAGGCGTCTGAAAGGATGTCACCGGGGTTAGTTTCGAACTTCGGCAGGTCATCCAACTGCGGCATGGTGAAGGGATGATGCTCCGCGTCCCATTTCTGTTCCTCTTCGTTCCAGGCGAACATGGGGAAGTCCACCACCCACGCAAATGCCATCAGGTTGAGATCAGCCAAACCCAGTCTGTCTCGGAAGATCAAGCGCAGACCACCGAGGACCTTATTGACGACCGCGCGTTGGTCCGCGGCAAACAAGATGAGATCGCCTTTCTGCGCGCCGGTTTTGGATTTGACGGCTTCCGCCTCTTCAGGTTTGACGAACTTCGCGGCAGTCCCTTTCAAGCCGTCGCCTGTGACCGCTAATGTGGCAAGTCCCTTCGCCCCCAGCGCCTTCGCGGACTCAGTCAACGCATCCACTTCTTTGCGCGAGTATTCCGCGCATCCAAGTGCAACGATGCATTTGACCACACCGCCCGTTTCAAGCGCGGATTGAAAGACTTTGAATTCACTCTTGGAAAAGATATCACTGACATCGATCAGTTCCATGCCGAACCGCAGGTCTGGTTTGTCTGTTCCATATTTTTCAACGACCTCGCGATAGGAGAACTTTGGCCACGGAGAAGAGAGCAACTTCTTACGAGGTGCCACCACCGGAATCATTTCTGAGTAAAGCTGTTCGACCAAAGCCAGTACATCATCGCGTTGAACAAAGGACATCTCCAAATCAAGTTGCGTAAATTCAGGCTGACGATCTCCACGCAAGTCTTCATCACGGAAGCAGCGCGCGATCTGGAAGTAGCGGTCCATGCCTGCGACCATGAGCAACTGCTTAAGTTGCTGCGGGGATTGGGGAAGCGCGTAGAACTGTCCTGGATAAATGCGTGAGGGGACAAGATAGTCGCGTGCACCTTCGGGCGTTGCCTTGAACAAAATCGGTGTTTCGATTTCGATAAAGTTTTGCTTGTCGAGAAAGTCCCGCATGAACTTGACAACTTTATGGCGTAAAACCAGGTTGCGAGCCATGCGTTCGCGGCGCAGATCGAGATAACGATATTTGAGGCGCGTGTTCTCGTCTGGCAGATCATTCTCGCCGCTGACCATGAAAGGCAGGGTCTTGGCAGGGTTCAAGACTTCAATCGACTCGGCGATCACTTCGACTTCACCTGTTGCCATCTTCGGGTTGGTCATGCCTTCTGGTCGCCTCTGGACTGTGCCAGTCACTTGAAGGACCCACTCCATTCGGACGTTCGCAACATGTTCAAGCGTCTCTTTGGATGCGTTGGGGTTGACCGTCACCTGGATCAGACCATACCGGTCGCGCAGATCGAGAAAGATGACTCCACCGTGGTCACGTCGGCGATGGACCCAGCCCGCAAGGGTCACTTTTTGGTTTGCATGGGTGGCTCTCAGCTCGCCACAGCTATGGGTTTTGTACATTGTGCGCCTCCAAGAAAATACTGGAGTCCAAAATCTCCAGATTTTGAATTCCCAAAGTCAGGTCCCACAGGGATGCTTCACAAAGACTTTGGACTCCGTTTTTAGACAAAATAAATCGCCCTTCGTGGCGCCTTGGCGCCACGTTGGGCGATTGGTTTGCTCTCAGAACGTACTTTTTAACCAGCCAGGCTTCGCCCAACGATGCGGGGATGATCGTCATTATCATTATTATTGGCGAAGCGCAACTGGTATTGCATAGTGTCGGCATTATAGCACAAAGATTTTATTTGGATAGAGTCTTTTGGATAAGTAAAAATAACCAAGCTGACAAAAACGCAAAAGCCACTCCAGTACCCAGATCAATCAGCAGAAATGATAGGTTGACGTCGCGACGGTAAGCAAACCCACCCTCCTCATAAAATTGCAGCGGCCAGCCAGCGCGGGCAATATCGTCAGCGCACACCCCCTGGCACCGTACGCCAGGACAGGTGTGCCCTGGTACGGCTTAAGCCGCACGGTGCCAGGGGGCGTCACGTCCGATCAAGGCCAGCAAGCCACAGTCCGAGGCAAGATGCGCAGAGAGCAGGTTGACAGTGAGGAAGATCAGGAGTCCAATGCTAAACCCGATCGCAAAGCGTTTTGGCATTTTCATTTACCAACAATACTGAAAGATTGATGTAAGGCGGATGTAAGGTGTTCGGAGTATATACCACTTCCAAACTATTTTCATACGTTGTATATTGCATTAAGGTCAAAATCCTCATTATGTCCAAAAGGAGAATAAAATGAATTACCGAATTATGTTTGCTCTCAATTCTATCGTTGCCTTCTTATTTGGTCTGGGATTTTTGTTTGTCCCCACCCGGGCGCTGGGTCTGTTCGGAACAGAAACGTTTGTCTCAACCGTATTGGTTTCGCGGCTATTTGGAGCAGCCATGCTCGGACTTGGACTCGTCTTGTGGTTTGCGAAAGATGTTAAGGATGCAAGCGTGCAAAAAGGGATGGGGATTGCCCTGCTCGTCAGTGCTGTGACAGGATTGATCGTGACGTTGCTTGGAACATTCGCCTCCAATGCTGTGATCCGCACAAACGGATGGGCTGTCATGATGGTCTATGTCGTTTTGGGTTTAGGCTATGGGTATTTACTGTTCTTAAAGCGCGAACCATCCTTTAAGCCGGTCCAGTAATCTTAAAAAACGCCCGCACGTGCTGCGCACAGGCGGGCGTTTTTTGTTGTAACATCATTACATAATCGTCTAGGCAGCTTGATGGGGTAACTTTTACTGCCATCTGACGTCATGAATTTGACAATCAGACGTCGTTATTGATGATTTCCTTGCCTGAAAACTGGGCGGGGTACTATTTATGTATTGCCCCAAGACACAAATCTCATGCCAGATTGTTATAGATCAAAGTAAATGTGGAGATAGTTTCGTTATGGATTTTGTTGCGGATAATCAATCTACTGCTGAAAAAATCCCACAACCGAAAATCCTTGTAGTGGATGATGACCAATTGAACCAGCGTATGATGAAGGTTCTATTGACGCGCGAGGGTTATCAGGTGGATCTAGCTTCCAATGGATTAGAGGCATTTGAGGCGATTAAATTGCAGCATTATGACGTTGTGTTTATGGATCTGCAAATGCCAGTTATGGATGGTATTGAGGCCAGTCGCCGCATTCGTGAGTGGGAAAATGGAGGCCGGCACACCTTCATTGTAGCTCTGACGGCCAGTTACCTTCCTGAGCAGGGACATATATTGTTCGAGGCCGGGATAGATAATTACATTTCCAAGCCATTCGAATTGGAGCATATTCAACGGCTGTTGAAATACAGCCTGGCTCCTCGACCTGCTGAGGCAAGTCAGCCAGCAATCCTTGATCAGGAACCGTCGAAAGAAATTCTCGACATCCAGAAGGGGATCAAGCAGGTTGGAGGAGATGCGGAAACTTATAAAGAGTTATTAGGAGATTTTATCGATGGGCTTCCTGAACGATTGCGATTGATTCAGTATTCCTTTAAAAAGATGGATATGGCAGGACTTTCCAGGGCGGCGCATAACCTCAATGGAGTTGCCGCCAGCCTGGGGGCTTCGCAATTATCTGAATATGCTAGAAGGCTTGATATGCAAAGCGTTGACGGTTATACTGACACCATCGATGATTTGCTTCGGGAAATTCAGCTAACAGGTAGCAAATTGCTGGAAACTTCGAACAATTTTCTCGCCGACAAAACGATTAACGCCGGATCATTGTAGAAAATTGAGTCTGCCTGGAGGATTACATGCGGGTTTTGCTGATTGATGATGAGCCGTTTTATTTTAAATTATTAAAAAAGACACTTGTAGAGGCGGAATATAACCTCGAATATGCAAAATCAGGCAACGAGGGGCTCGCGAAGATCCCAGCGTTTGAGCCCGAAATGCTTATTGTTGACCTGAAACTACCGGAGATGGATGGCTTTCAAATCCTTGAGCGTTTACGCCGCGATCCCAAATTCAGCTATATCCCGGTGATTGTGATTACCTCGCGAGATGAATTAAGCGAAAAGCTAAGAGCCTTTGAACTAGGAGCAGATGATTACGTAGTCAAACCGTTCCAGCCAGAAGAGTTGGTGGCTCGCATGGGGATCCTGGCACGCCGTGGCCGGGCAATGCGCATGGCGCAAAAGGAATCACCAACTGCAAAATCAGCTGCAATGATCACTGTCCACAGTTTGCGTGGGGGATTGGGCTGTTCCAGTATTGTGGTTAACTTAGGACTGGCGTTTCATAAACTCTGGGGGAAGCAAACACTTCTCATGGATGGCGTTCTCACAGCTGGACAAGTGGCTTTGATGCTGGATGCAAAACCCACCGCAACCTGGGAAAACCTGGTGGGCGTTGAAACAGAAAACATCGATGATGTGGTGGTGGCGGAAATGATGGGTTCACACAAAAGTGGTATCCGCTACATTGCTTCGCCTCGCTATCCGATCGCGGCAGATACATTTACACACGATACATTAAAAGTGTTTTTGGAAAAAATAAGAAGCCTCAATGATTTCATCATTGTGGATACTTCCCATGATTTTTCCGATATGACCATTCATATGTTGAATATGTCCAACACAATCTTGCTGGTGATGGCTCCAGAGTTAGCGTCGCTTCGGACAACGATGAGCGCCATTGAAATCTATGACAGGCTAGGCATTTCTCTCGATAAAGTCAAGATCGCTTTGAACAACAATTCATCGAATCCCGCGATCAAGCAGGCCCAATTGGAAAAAGTATTAAAGCGACCAATCGATTTTGTATTGCCCTTCGAGGCAGGTGAGGTAAACAGGGCGCTTAACTTCGGTCAGCCATTTATCTTGAACAATCCTGATCTGCCGATCTGTCTTGTATTAGAAAGGATGGCGTACGCAATGAGTGATGAGATACATAAAGCTCTCCCGCCTGCCGTGCCATCTGCCACATGGAAACGTGTTACCAGTCAACTGTCTAACAAGTAAAAGCAATGCGGGCCAGAAAACGCCATTCCCCCTACCGCTTCATCCTTACACTTGGAATAGCGCTTCCAGGCCTGATTGGAATATTGGCTGTTCAAGCCAAAGCTGTCGCAGTCCAGTCGGAAAGCTCGAAATCCGCTTTGCAGACGACTCCCTCGACCGTGACTGCGAGCCCGCCTCAGGCAACTCCCACGCTCCCTTTTCTGACTTCGACCGGGTCACCTAGCCTCCCCACCTCTTCAAGCCAGCTTCCCTCCGGTCTATATGCCTTTATCGAGGCGCCCAAGGGACTCGTACCCAAACCTTATGTAATCTTGAGCGCATTTTCATCTCTTCCACGGAGCGTTTCAGTGACGATCCGAGGCTTCGTCAATTCTGACGAATTTATTTGTACGCAATCTCCCTGTGCAATCGATTTGCAGACCAGCTCGAGGTTTGTATTCGCGGCTTATTCTGATACAGGTCAAAGTAGTGAGACCGTCATTGCCTCCGTATCCGTGACACAGGAAACGGGTGGATATTTGGTAACCATTGACACAGTCAGCCAGTTTTCCCTGTTCAATAATGCCTGCTCCATTGCATGGGGCAAGTCTGATGAAGCGAATGTACCCTGGGACGATTTTGTACAATTCCCTTATCAACTCCACACGAAGAAGACGTTGCATACACTCGTCACCCATTTGATTCTCAACGGAATTGTTGATGCACATGATTGCCCGGCAGGTGGTTTGAGCCTTGGCCTAGATTGGCCCACAGCCTGCGGCCTGGAACGGGCGAATAGCAAAATGATCGAGTGGGAAAATCAGTTCGACGACCATATCTGGCTGGCGAGCAAAAATCAGGGGATCCCTCCCAAAATATTGAAAACCCTGTTTGAAATCGAATCACAATTTTGGCCCGGGAATGCACGCTTTTATCTCGATGAATTTGGGCTGGGTCAACTTAATCAATTGGGTGTGGATGTTTTGCTCCGCAGGGATCCAACTCTGTTCCAGAGTGTTTGCCAGGGTGTACTCTCGGATTGCGCCACCTCCTATCTCAGCCTAAATCCACAACAGCAAGCCATGATTCGAGGCGCCGTCGTCCGCCTGGCGGATGCAAGCTGCGCAGATTGCCAATATGGATTCGACCTCAATAAGGCAAAAGAAAGTGTTTCCCTTTTTGCGAGGTTGCTGGTAGCAAATTGTCAGCAGGTGGATACCATTTTGAATCAGGTGATTCTTCCTGATACGGATGCGGATGCTGCCACGGCTACGGCGGCGGTGGCTACGATCGCGGCGGGGGGTGATACCGAGAGCACGAGTTATGATGATCTATGGCGATTTACATTTCTTTCCTATCATAGTGGCTTGAATTGTTTCCGAGAGGCATTGGTCGCCACGAAAAAAGCCAAACAACCCGTGAATTGGGAAAACATCTCAAAAAGACTTAAGTGTAAGGGCGCAGAAAATTACGTGGATGGATTTATGAATAATTTGGCATCCTTTGATTTTTACCTCCTGGATGTTACCGATCAAAATGTGGTCATTAGCGCACCAACCATCATCCCCACGCGGACTGCCATTCCAACGCCGACCGTTTATATTTCCAACGCGACTGTGAAGGTCCAGGTGTTTATGGATCGCAACGGAAATAATGCTCCTGACGACGGAGAATGGATCGATGCCATGACAGTTCTGCTTGAGACATCAACAAATCAGAAGATCACCATGAAAACGCAAAATGGAATTGCTATTTTCGATATGACTGGCTTAACACCCGGCATTGGGATCAATGTCAGTTTGCCAGGGCTATACCGTAATCAGAGATTTGAGCTGCCTGAGACGGGCGAGGTCACGGTGACATTTATGTTCGAACAACCGCCTCTCCCTACGTTTATTCCTTAGTGAGAAAGACCATGTCAAAGAAAAAACCAATTAAGAAAATATTTGAAAGCGCGCCGATCGAACCGACTGATGTAAATGACAAATTAACGGAATCAGATCAGGCTGAGGCGGCGGGCGAAGAAACTTCTCCTGATATGAATCCTCAAGGAGAGAGTATGGAGTCATCCACTGAGAATGAAGCATTTTCCAGTGAGACTTCGCTACCATCAGATGAGACGAATGTCGAGATGACGGCGTCAGTTCCGGCTGAGGAGCAGAACGATGAGAATCGTTTTGATGAGGAATCTCCGCACGCAGAGGCTGTAGAAGAGCAAAGCTCTCCTGATGATTTATTGGATGATGTACGCCAAGCCTTAATTCAAGAGGAAAGTGACAAGGATCAGAAAGAGTCAAAGTGGTGGCGACGGCTCGGCAGAAAGGCGAAGAAAGTCGAGCCGGAGGAAGCGCCAGCTCCCGTTGAAATTGATCTGCCACCTATGCCAGTTGCCGCTGAACTGCTGGAAGAACAACACCTGGCGAAGGATGCGGAAGAGGAGGTCGATCAGATCGACGACTTGATCGATCTGCTTAAAGCCGAATCGGAAGAATCAACCATTGAGCCGGTGGTCCATCCTGAAGTAGAACCTGCCTCTGAACCTGAGCCGGAAATTGATTTCGAGGAGCTGAAAAAACAAGCGTTTCGTCAGCACACAGAGGCAGAGGAACCTGAGACGGATGTACGTTCCATGGCTCTGGAGGGCGGCGAGGAAGTATTGGTAGAAGTTGACACAAAAGCACCTGATCCATGGGAGGAACGTTTAAGTGCGTTCGAAAACGCGCTGAAACCTTATAGGCTCTATATCAACATTATTTTGGCGCTTTTTGGCGTTGTGATAGCCGTACTTGCCTCGTTGATCATTTTCAATGTGTATCAGAGATCGCGGCCGGAACCGGTGAAAGAGGTATCAAATCTGCCTTATCCTACCGGGGTGAGTCTCCCAGGCGGATGGAGCTTTCAGTTGGGCAAGGGCTCTCTTCAAAATGGGGCATGGAACCCGCGCGGGGCAGAATGGCTGGAAGGAACAGAGGTTTGCCGCTGGGTTGCGCTGCCCTGGAGCCTCCAACTGGAGGCGGTGGTCAGGACGCTGAACCCGAAAGATCCAATCAACCTGATCATGAGCAACAATGACAAGTTTGTCTATCAGGTTTATTCTGTCCGCCAACTAAGCCCTGAAGAATTGCAGCAGGTTGATTCCAAT
>DASWEH010000181.1:0-2944 GCA_036394895.1 Anaerolineales bacterium | reverse complement strand
TCGAATATGGTGAGCCGCGTTCCGGGCACCCCGAAGGGAAAGTGAAATACTATATTGCTGATTTGGAAGAGAATTTAGAGAAACTAGTTTCTGATGGGATTTCTGAGGAGCAATATTGGAAACTGAAATTTCTTATTCATGTTCATGATACATTCAAAGCGGAAGCCATTCCTGATTCACCAGTCATCAATCCAAACAGCCATGCATCCTTGGCGAAAAAGTTTGCTTCTGAATTCATCGATGATGAAGATCTGCTCAACATGATTCAGTTCCACGATCTGAATTTTGCCTTATGGAAGCAATTTGCCGCGACGGCCATGTACGATACGCAACGATTTGAGAACTTACTTGAAACCATTCAGGATTGGGATCTCTTTCTGATGTTCATTATCATTGAGGGTAACTCTAAAGGAAAAGATCCTGAGAAAATCCGTTGGTTTATCAGCGAGGTCAGAAAATACAAGGATACATGGGTTGATGAATCTTGGGTATTATAAAGAGTCGTGTCATTCTGAGCGAAAGCGAAGAATCCCGACTGGTTTGAGCTTATAGCTCAAACCAGTGGGAGACCCTTCGGGCGCGACACCTGCTCTTGCGAGCGGTGCCAGGGAGAGCGCTTCCTCAGGGTGATATATATGTAGAACATGCTCTACAAAAGAGTTCCGTGCAAGATGATTGCCGCGACGGTAAAGTAAATCACCAGCCCAGAAACATCCACCAACGTTGCAACAAACGGCGCGGAAGAGGTGGCGGGATCTAAGCCAATGCGACGCAGTAGGAATGGCAGCATTGAACCCGACAAAGTCCCCCATAACACGATGCCGATCAACGCGATCCCAACGGTTAGCGCCAGCAAGGGCCAGTGTTCCCCGTAGGCATGGAAGACCAGTGCCCACGTCGAAATTCGAATAAAGCCAATGATCCCCAAAATCCCTCCCAGCGACAGGCCTGATAGGATTTCCCTGCGCATCACGCGCCACCAATCCTTCAACGTCACTTCGCCAAGCGCCATCGCGCGGATAATAAGAGTCGAAGCCTGAGAGCCCGAATTGCCTCCACTTGAGATAACCAATGGGACAAAAATCGAGAGGACGACCGCTTTTGCAATCTCACTTTCAAACTTTCCCATGGCTGTGGCGGTGAGCATTTCGCTCAAGAAAAGAACAATCAGCCAAGTGGCGCGCTTTCGTACCATCGTTGGGACCGCGATTTCCATGTAAGGCTCATCGAGCGCCTCCGTACCGCCCATTTTCTGAATGTCTTCCGTGGCTTCCTCTTCGGCTACATCAAAGATGTCGTCCACAGTCACAATGCCAATCAAGGCGCCTTCCGTGTCGGTAACGGGCAATGCATTCAGATCCGCTTCTTTGAACGCCTCTACTGCAACTTCCTGATCATCAGTTGCCTTGAGAGCCACAAAACGTTTATCCATCAAATCGGATATCAGTGTTTCCGGGGATGCCAGCAAGATTTGCCGAATTCGCAGGTCATCGATCAACTTTCCTTTTTCATCGATCACATACACCAGACTCATCGTTTCGCTATCCTCACCATAGCGGCGGATATGATCAAGGGCATGAGCCACTGTCCAGTGTGGGCGGACGCGCACAAAGTGTGGCGTCATCAAACGACCGACGCTGTTCTCGGCGTACCCCAACAACTTGGAAGCTAAATGTCGTTCTTCCGGGGAGAGTGAGTTTAGTAATTTTTGCGTAACCTGCGCAGGCAGTTCCTCCAATAATTCGGTGCGGTCATCATCAGACATATCATTCAGAATGTTGACGACCTCCTCATGTGCCATCGCCTTCAGAAGTTCCTGTTGACGTTCAATGGGAAGATAGGAAAAAATCTGCGCGGCCTGCTCACGTGGAAGTAGACGAAAAACGACTGCCTCTTTCTCAGCCGAAAGTGGCTCCATTAAATCTGCCAGATCGCCTGCGGGCCAGTTCCGTATCTGTTCGCGCAGGGACGCGAAATCGCGGGCTTCGATCAAGGACTCCAGATCAAAAATGGTCAATGCATTCATGTGTACACCTCCTTAGTGAAAATAAAAGCCACCTTGGATGTCTCCGAAGGTGGCGATTGTTCACAAGCAGGTGGATTTCTAAAGGATCACACCGCGCCTAACAACCCGAAGTGACGCGCGTCGAAGCGGTCCGCTTGAGTTTTGAACATTCGCAATTCGGAGACGTTAAAACGAATCAACGTTGGGCGCAATAAGGGCACATCCGCGTCCAAGGTGGTCACTTCCTTTCTTTGTTGAATAGTATGTGTGTTCATTAGAACCTCGGGGTGGTTATACTCCCGCCACAGTTTATTCGTCAAGTGAGAAACATTTCAAATTAGAAATATTTTGTTCACAATGCGACTCTACACATTGGGCAAATATTTCTCATGCAGGCTTGCCATGTGATGATCCACGTGACCGACGATCATATAGATTAACGCTCGTGCGCTGACCGTCATTTCGCTGGCGGTGCCGCGCCGATCCACCGCTTCAGCGCTCATGTGTTGAATTGCAATCATGTTTGCGCGGCGCAAGTGTTCAAATTCTATGAGGAGGTCATCGAGTGAATAATCATCAAACCCTGCCATACGGACGTAATCCTCCTGCTCGAAACCTGGTAGGGGAGTAATGTCATTTCGGGAAATACGCAGCAGCCGGTAAGAGAAGACACGCTCAACATCATTGAGATGACCGATCACTTCTTTGATGGACCATTCCTGAGGCCTGTCCTGAGCAGTGTCGAAGGATCCGGGTTTGAAGCATGCCTGTGAATCAGTAAGCGGATCGAGCGCGGTGTGAAGTTCGTCAATTTGACTGGAAAGCGCCTCATACACATCAGCTCGCTGTGAGGCCCGTTGAATGTAATCCTCATAAAAGGAAGCGTACTCGTCAGTAGATGGAAGGGAAATTTGTTTTAGCATTTTCAATCCTTTGGTT
>DASWEH010000180.1:0-8141 GCA_036394895.1 Anaerolineales bacterium | reverse complement strand
ACCTTGGTGGTCATGATCTCAAATTTCGGCGGGTTTTCGAGATGCTTTTTCACCGCGCATAGCTCCGCAGAACGGATCAATGAATCGCGATACTTGTCGGGGAAGGAAATTGGAACCTGGATCTCCAGGTCAATCTTGTCGACCATGTGGGTAAATGAGTTGCTGTGGACGCGTTGCACGAGGCGAATGCCATCGGTCGAAATCCCCCGCTGCTGGCAAAAGCCGAGTACATAAATCCCTGCGCAAGTGCTAATCGAGGATAGGAAAACCGCGAACGGCGTCGGTGCGCTTGCCATGGGTGGCTGGTCCGTGGGCACGGTGAAGCCACCAAAGTGGGCATCCACACGTGATCCGCCTGGGAAGTCAATAATCATTTCCATATTTATTCACTACTCCTTGTTACAACATGTAATTTTTCTGTTACTATTCCTTTGATGCGCAGATTGATGAAAAGTTGCAGGTTTCACAAAGTTTGCTCATACTTCTAAAATGCAACTTTTTGCGTTGAATTGCATCCAATGAATACAACCATGCAGTCAGATATCTCCTTCGAGGCTCTCATCGCAGGAAACCGCGCAGAATTCGCGCGGTTAGTGGATGCATGTTCCAGTCCCATCTACCGTTTGGGCTTCCGAATGCTTGGCAATTCTCAAGATGCAGAGGATGTTTTACAGAATACGTTCCTAAATGCATTGATGCATCTTTCCGAGTTTGAGGGACGATCCAGCCTGCAGACCTGGCTCTACCGTATTGCCGCGAATGAAGCGTTGATGCTCCTCCGCAAAAAGAAGCCGGAGGTGAGTCTCGAAGATGTGGAAGCGGATAGCAGCGTTGAAGATCTGCTGCCGAAGCAATTTGCAGATTGGAGCGCTCTACCGGAGGATGAGTTGCTTTCCGAGGAAGGCAAACAGGTTCTTGATCGAACGATCGCTCAATTGCCTGAACTGTTGCGGATTGTATTTATTTTGCGGGATGTTGAAGGATTGTCGATCAAGGAAACAGCAGAGACTCTAGATTTGACTGAGACGAACGTTAAGACTCGTCTCTTACGCGCAAGATTATTCTTACGGGAGCAACTCTCGGCTTATTATCGTGAGCGCCTTATCCATGAGGAGTGAGAAAGAAAATGACGGATCATACGCATTTCAACTGTGAAAACTTACTGGGTTCGTTATCTGAATATATCGATGGTGGATTGAGTCCTGAGTTGTGTCAGGAAATTGAAAAGCATCTCGCGAGCTGCGAGAACTGCCGCGTTGTCCTGAACACCACGAAGCGGACCATTGATCTGGTGCATCTGCCGGAAAACCAGACAACCATTCCAGAGGACGTGCGCGAACGCCTCTTCAAGCGTCTCAATCTGGACGATTATCTCCATCCAAAAGCGGAGTAGTCCAGCTACCCCATAATCTCTATAAAGGAAATCTTTGATGACAAAGCAGCAACGCCGCAAGGCACGACAGCGCAAAAAGAATAATAGTCTTTGGTTATGGGGGATAGTCGCCGCGCTCGTTCTCGGGCTTTCTACAGTTTGGCTCATTTCACAGCGCACCGCTGAGATAAGTAGTCTTCCAGCGGAGATTTCGGTCACAGATACGGTTGCCAAAAAGGATTCTGGGGCTTTCATCCTGGATGTGCGCGAGCCTGATGAGTGGAACCAATTTCACATTCCGGGTTCTACACTCATCCCGCTTGGCGAACTCGCTTCGCGTCTCGATGAGTTGCCGAAAGACCAGGAAATTGTCGTCGTTTGCCGTACCGGTCACCGGAGCGCAGAGGGACGCGATATATTACTCAATGCCGGTTTTACCGAGGTAACGAGCATGGCAGGCGGACTCACGCAATGGAAAGCGACTGGTTATCCTACGATCAGCGGGCCATAATAGATGAATTTGGCGTTCGATATTGACTACAAAAGCAACCAATCAGGTCTGTATCTGTTGCTGAAGCAATTTTCAGATCTCACTGGTTGCTTTTAGTTTCTTGAAGACTTCTGTTTAGAGATATAGAATCAATATCATTACATCCAGCATCATTAAGGTAATTATCGATCCTTTTCCCAAATCATGGCAGTCAGTATAGTAATCGGGACTAAAAAGACTGGGAAATTTTCTGCATAAGATAAATTAGCAGTACCAGTCTCTGACTGGTACTGCTAATTTTGGCAATTGCAAATTGACAGGGAATACTTACTTGATAAGAGAGGTCCCACAATATGGGCAATTTTTCCAGTCAGGCTGAACACCGCGTCCGCAGGAGGGACAGGTTTGTGTAGGAGCAGCAGGATTATTTCCACTGCCAACTGCCTTCACAAGCCAGACAATACCAAGCACGGTCAATACGATAAAGCCCAGGGGTATCAGCCACATGAAGAACATACCAATGCCGAACGGCCCGAACCCCCAACGACCCATCATCCCTGGTCCCATCATTCCCCATCCCCCATATCCCCAGCCACCTATCAGGTTGATCCCAAACATTAGGACAATCAAGGCAATAATGCCGACTATAGCAACTACAGTCCAGTTAACTTTGTTCATAGGGTTCTCCTTTGCGATTTATTCTCGATTTAGCTTTGCTGCCACCTAACTTTGGGCTTGTTGTTTTTCTACTTCGCCTAAGGGTGAGCCGCAATATGCGCAGGCGCTCCAGGCTGGATCAACTTTTTGTCCGCAGGCGGGGCAGTTCGCCGTCTTCAGACTCATCCCACAGTTAGGGCAGAACGCATATCCCTGTCCCAAGGGGAAACCGCAATCAGAGCATTTCTTCCCGCTGGCAGCGGCCGTCACATTAGTGTTCGGAGCGGGCATCGCTTCAGAAGAGTGCTGATGGTTTTCGTGATCCATCATGGCATGCATCAACATACAACCACACATTCGATCCTCCAGTTTTGGATACTTTCCTTGTTTTCTCCTTATATTCTGCCATGCAAATGTAAAGGTTTGATAAAGGATGTGTGAAGATAACTTAAATCATGCCCTCTAGTTGTGCTGAAGAGGTGATTGGAGATCACGCCATCCCAGCAAAAGACCAGCACTTGATCTCAATCTCTGTCTGATATATGAGGCATAACCCGAGCCGTGGTTCCAAAAATAAGAAATCCGGAAATGGCACTCAAATCGAGATTTGCGAAGAGATTTTTCCAATACTGAGCAATCCTTCGGCCAGAATAACCTTTACTAAATCTTCATAATCGCTTTACAGTCCCTTTAATACATGATCCTATACTGTGATCATACAACAAAGCCTAGATCCATGAATCTGATCGAATAGGAGCAAAAGCATGAACAAAACCTTAAGTGCAAGCCTGATCGTTATAGCTGTCCTGGTACTGGCAGGCAGCATCTTTTTCTTTGGAATCATATATGGTAGAGCCGGCCTATATGGGTCCTCATCAGTAGCGTCAGTTCCTAATGGAGACGCACGTCCATTCGGTTGGAACAACAATGCTTACGGTCCAAGTATGATGGGTGGAAATGGCGGTTACGGTATGGGGCCAGGCATGATGCAGCGTGGATCTGGCTGGAATAGTAGAGCGAATTCCAACGTCACACCCTTGACTGTTAACCAGGCTCGACAAGCAGCAGAGAAGTATCTTCAGAATCTTAACATCAGCGGTCTAGAGACCGGTGAAGTGATGATCTTCGACAACAATGCCTATGTTGCCATAAAAGAATCTGAAACTGGATTGGGCGCATTTGAGCTGCTCATTGATCCCGTTTCAGGAGTTGCTTATCCCGAATATGGTCCTAATATGATGTGGAATGTTAAGTATGGCGGACTTGGTCATGAATCGATGATGGGTGGCTATGGCGGCATGATGGGTGGAATGATGGCTGGTTGGAATTATCAATATCAGATTCCCACCGATGTCTCCGCTGAAATGACTGTCTCTGCGGAACAAGCAGTACAATATGCTCAGCAGTATCTCGATGCCAATTATGCAGGTGCGACCGCCGCCAATGATCCTACTCAATTCTATGGATACTATACCCTCGACTTCAATAAGGATGGCAAGATCATTGGCATGTTGAGTGTAAATGGATACAATGGACAGGTCTTCCTGCACACCTGGCATGGAACGTTTATTGAAGAAGCAGAATAAGGTTGATCAACTCAACACCAGGAACGCGCCGACCATATGTAATTCGGCGCGTTCTGTTTCTCCAATAATCACAGTTACAATATTGTTCGCAAAGAATTCTATGACCAAGATCCTCATCGTCGATGATGAACCCTCCATTGTGAATCTCGTCACCGCTTATTTAAAACCTGAAGGCTATGAAGTCTACACTGCGGTGGATGGACCATCAGGACTTAAAGCCGCGCGTGCCTTCAAACCTGATCTTGTTATTCTGGATATTATGCTCCCCGGTATGGATGGATTGGAGGTACTTTCACGTTTGCGGCGCGAATCCGAAGTTTATGTAATTCTACTTACAGCAAAAACGGAAGAGACAGATAAGATCGTGGGACTTTCGGTCGGCGCGGATGATTACGTGACGAAGCCGTTTAGCCCGCGCGAGTTAACGGCGCGTGTCAAGGCTACGTTGAGACGCTTACAAGCAGGACCAGGCTCAGTATCTGAAACCAGTATGTATTCATTCCGTCATCTACGGATGGATGCAGGTGCACGAACAGTTACCGTCGATGAAAATCCTATTGAGTTGACAGCCATCGAATTTGATCTTCTTAAGGCATTAGTTGAAAATCGTGGTCGCGTTTTATCGCGCGAGCAATTGCTCGAAAAAGTGTGGGGCGGAGAATATTTTGGCGAAATGCGCGTGGTGGATGTTCATCTTGGGCATGTCCGGCAAAAGCTTGGGCGCGAAGATTTAATTGTGACGGTGCGGGGCGTTGGTTACCGCTTTGAGGATCAACCACTCTAGTGAGGAAATATGATCGAATATTTTCGTGGTCATTTGGGCGCAAAACTTATACTCTCTTATTTGGCTATTATCGTCGTAGGCGTGACAGTCCTAATCTTTACGAGTCAGTCCATACTACCAACATCTTTTAATCGTCATATGGCTGGCATGGGAATGACACTTGCACCTGGCGCAAGTGCAGGTGTGATGAATGGCATGATGGGAGGGCAGGGTTTTGGTGGATATGATTCCATGTCACAACTTTATGCTGATTTCCGCGCCAGTTTCAATGAGGCTCTGATGTATGCCACGTTCGCCGCTACCGTGGTGGCTATCATCCTCAGCCTGTATTTGAGTCGGAACGTACTTGCTCCGATACAAGCCATGTCACTTGCTTCACAACGCATCGCCGCAGGACGTTATGATGAGCGTGTGGAAGTTCCCGGTGAAGACGAACTTGCTCAATTGGCCCATCATTTCAATCAAATGGCCGAAAAATTGGATCAAGTGGAAGGGATGCGGCGGCGTTTGATCGGGGATGTGAGCCACGAATTGCGCACACCACTCACGGCGATCAAAGGTTCGATGGAAGGCTTGATGGATGGGCTATTGCCTGCCAATCAGGAAACTTATCAACAAATTCATGCTGAAGCAGATCGCTTGAATCGCCTTGTAGATGATTTACAGGAATTAAGCCGGGTGGAGGCCCGCGCTTATGAATTGAATTTACGTCCTTTGGATATTTCTTTGCTTCTACGGACAGTGACGAAGAGATTGTCCCCTCAATTTGAATCGAAACACATCTCTCTGGAGCTTAAGGTGGCGCCTGACCTCCCACGTGTTTTCGCCGACGAAGACCGTATCATACAAGTGCTAACCAATCTCACGGGCAATGCATTGCAATATACTCCAGAAGCCGGCACGATCACTATTAGCGCTCATCGAAGCGACCGTGAGGTCCAAATCACTATCCATGACACTGGCATCGGTATTCCTGCCGAGCATCTATCAAACATCTTTGATCGTTTCTATCGTGTGGATAAATCACGTTCGCGCCGCGCAGGTGGGGGAAGTGGAATTGGGTTGACGATTGCACGAGCACTTGTCGAAGCACAGGGTGGACGAATTTGGGCAGAGTCCGCAGGTGAAGGACAAGGAAGTTCTTTTACGTTCACATTGCCAATTGTCAGATGATGAAAATTAAGAACTAGATTCCCTGGAAAGTGTCTCACGCATAACGACTGCAACAAGAGCCCCCGAGAAAAATGTGAGCGCGCCAATTGCGCCAATCGCGGTCGAGCTACCGAAAGCGTCTGCCAACACTCCAGCAGCCAACGCTCCGACTGCATAGCCAGCATCACGCCAAAGCCGATAGACTCCAACTGATGATGCGCGCCAGCTAGGGTGAGCAACATCGGACACCGCGGCCAGCAAAGTTGGATATACCAGGGCCGTTCCGATACCCAACAATATTGACCCTGCAAGCCATATCCGAAAGACATTGCCGAGCACAAACAGTACAATTCCAATTGCCTGCACCCACATTCCGACCACAATCATCCATTTGCGCCCCCATCGGTCGCTCAAGGCACCGGTGACGAGTTGGCTCATGCTCCAGACGCCGGGATATACAGCGGCGATCAAGGCAACCTGCTCTACCGATAGACCTGCGCGGATCAACAGAATGGGAACCAATCCCCATACCATTCCATCATTCATGTTATTGACCATCCCAGCCTGACTGACTGCAAACAAAGTCTTGTTCTTCCAACTGGTCAACCAAAATATCTCATGGAATGATGGTTTCTGGATCGTGCTGGAAACAAGAAGAGTTGAATCTTGTACCGACGCCTGTGCTTCATGCTTTGCGTGCGCCTGCGTCTCGTGGACAAAGAAGGCTGATAGGATAAGCCCGGACAACGCAAAGGCAATGCCTGGCAGGAATGGTGCAGGTCGGAGCCCATAGGTTGCAGCCAAATAGCCGGTGGCTAATGCTGAGAGGGAGAGCGCCAAATAACCAGAGAACTCATTCAAGCCCATCGCCAATCCGCGTTGTTTTGGTCCAACGAGATCAATCTTCATGATGACTGTCGTCGACCAGCACAGACCTTGGTTAACACCTAGTAGCAGATTGGCAAGCACAATCCAACCCCAACTTGGTGCGAAGATGATCAGGAAAGGAACAGGAAGCCCGAACAACCAGCCTGCTACTAGAATCTGTTTTCGCCCTATCCGATCAGAAAGCCGTCCAGCAAATAGGTTGGCAAGCGCTTTGACAATCCCAAAGCTGACAATAAATGAGAGGGCAAGTGACTTTGAGGTGAGTCCAAAGTCAGCCTCTGCGATGATGGGAACAACCGTACGCTCTAAGCCCACCATCGCGCCAACAAAAGCGTTGACAATGACGAGTAATGTGAACTGCTGCCAGTTGGCTCGCAATCCAAGCTTCAATGGGCTGGCTGTCGAGATTGAAGTGGAGGGAAGCTGTATTTCAGCTCTACGAGACCGCACAGTTATTGCCTCCAGCTTCCAACTCGGTGGGATTCTCGATCAGCTCCCCCGCTTCATTAAGTTCAATGATACGCTCATGATTCGGGGGTACGGGTGGGATTCGAGCAACCAAAGCATCAACGAATTCTGATTCGGGAAGCCGAAGCAGTTCCACCTTATTCCTCAAATCACCAAGCGTGGCAGTCAATGGAATTTTATCGAACGGTGTAGGAGTATTGGTGTGGCCTGGCAGGACAGGTGTACGTGCTGGCAACAACAACAAGTGATGATGTAGCGAGTGGTGAAGCAGCTGAGCATGTAAGCGCGTTTCCTCCGTAGTAGCATGTAGATCCGGGCGTCCAACTCCCTGCAAGAACAGAGTGTCACCGGTGAATAAAGCCTGCCGATCCAGAAGATACGACATGCTTTCCACCGTATGCCCTGGAGTCGGTATGACCATGAGCGAAGCTTCGCCGACCTTGATGGTTGAACCATTGCGAAGGGGCGTGAAACGATACATGACACGCTGTTGATCAGGGAGATACACGGTTGCTCCACTTTGCTCTGCGAGGAGACGCGAACGTGACAGGTGGTCTGCGTGAATATGGGTATCCAATACAGCCGTGATAGACCAGCCACGGCTTTTTGCCAGATCTAAATACACGTCGGGTTGCAAGGCAGCATCGATCACAGCTGCTTCTCCCTGTGAACCGATTAAATATGAGAGGCACCCTTTGCCAACTCGTCGGATTTGGATCACCTCAGTGCTGCTGCTGGGCAATG
>DASWEH010000179.1:0-3017 GCA_036394895.1 Anaerolineales bacterium | reverse complement strand
TGGGACCGTAAATGTCTGCATCCATCAGTCCAACGCGCGCCCCGCTTTGGGCAAGGGCCACTGCGATATTCACAGCAACCGTGGACTTGCCAACCCCGCCTTTGCCTGAACCAACGGCAATCGCATTGCGGATGGGCATATTGAGCAAGCCGCGCATACGACCATCGTTAGGAACGTCAGAGTCCCATTTAATATTAACGGACTTCACGCCCTCAACGGACATCACAGCTTGTCTGGCTTCCTTTTCGATCTGTCCACGCAATGGACAGGCTGGAGTCGTTAGCATGATCGTGAATGAGACGACATTATTATCTGCGATCTGTAATTCACGAATCATGTTTAATGTGACCAGGTCCTTGTTTAATTCAGGTTCCTGTACTTTACTCAGTGCGGCTAAAATTGCTTCTTTTGTAATTGTCATGTGTTTATTTTTCCAAGTAAGAATGCTCGCGTTGAGCGGAGTGCCATGTTCGTCGGCACACAGACGAAACGCAGTTGTAAACGATGCTTCGTCTCCACAACCTTCGACTTTCACTCAGGTTGCTCCGCTCAGCGCGAAGATAAGATTATGATGTTGCGGCTGGTTTCGCGGCGGCGCCTGCGGCTTTTGCAGCCTTGGCCGCTTCCTTTGCCTTGCGCTCTGCCTCATTGCGCTCATAGTTCAGTGGGCGGATGCTCTTATAGTAGGAAGCTGGTTTCAGCAATTTTTCCATATTGTATACGCTGCGACCATAGGATGCCAGCTCGAAGTCATGATCCATGATGATCGCGTCGAACGGACAATATTCGGCGCAGAAGCCGCAGTTCATGCAGATATCCGCATCGATGTAGAACTCGGTCGGCTCGGGGATTGGGCGACCTGTGTTCGGGTCGTTGGAACGCACAATCCAGATACATTGTGGCGGACAAACCTTAGCGCAGATGCCGCATGAGGTGCACCGTTGTTCCTTCGTGCCATCTGGCTTTTCATCGTAAACCAGAAATGGGACATAGCGTGCTTCTTCGGGCGCGATCAATCGTTCTTCAGGATACTGAATCGTGAAGATGCCTTTCGTTCCTGCGCTCGAGCGGTGCTCGATTCCCTCTTCAGTGTAGTAACGTTTCTTGCCGCGCAGCAGCCATGAGATGTCCTCAATGTATGTATCCCAGAATCGCTTCCAGGTAACGCTTAATCCTTTAAGAATACCTCTTCCGTACATGTTCTCTCCTTTAGCGATCCAACTCGCCCATCACAACATCCAGGACACCGAACAAAGCAACGAAATCCGCGATCTTGGTGCCAAGACAAATCTGCTCGAGTGGGGTGATATTGACAAACGATGGAGCGCGGACGTGATAGCGCCAGGCATTCGGCTTACCGTTCGAGACGACGTAAAAGCCAAGCTCACCTTTGGGTGATTCGATGCGACCGTACGCTTCCCCGGCCGGGACTCGGACTTGATATACCGGTTTCTGAGAGTTGATGGGTCCCTGGGGGATTTGCTTGATAGCCTGTTGCAAAATCCGCAGGGACTGCCAGATCTCATCCAGACGGATCAAATAATTATCGTACAGATCACCGTGCGAACGCATGGCTACATCAAATTCAAAGCGGTCATAGACGCTGTAGGGGTCCGCACGACGGAGGTCATACGGAACGCCTGCAGCACGCAGCACAGGACCTGTCACCGAATATTTGACAGCTGTCTCTCCATCAATCACATGGACGCCTTGCAAACGTGAGACCAGCACCTCGTTTTCCGTGAGGAAACGATCCATTTCATCGGTCTTGGCAGGCAGACGCTCGAAGACCAGATCTTTGATTTTCTGCATCACATCCTCGGGCACATCGCGCGCCACGCCGCCAAAGCGGAAGTAATTGCACATCATGCGGGCACCGGAAACCGCTTCGAAAATGTCCAGGATCAATTCACGTTCTTCGAAGGCATAGAGTGCCGGGGTGTACATCGCGCCCAGATCATTCAGCAGGTTCCCAATGAATATGAGGTGATTCTGAACGCGGGTCAGCTCCGCCATAATGACACGTATGTAATCCGCCCGTTCCGCCACAGGAATATTCATCAGTTTTTCGACGGCGAGCGCATACCCAAAGTTATTCGCCATCGAATTGAAGTAATCCAAGCGATCAGTAAAAGGCATGTTTTGGATGTACGTGTTGCGTTCGCCGATCTTTTCATGGTTGCGGTGTAGATAACCGATCACCGGTTTGAGACCCACAATGGTTTCGCCCTCCACAGTTAAGGCGGCACGAAATACGCCATGTGTGGACGGATGCTGCGGTCCCATGTTGAGCACGATGCGATCGGTGCCGAGACCGTCTTCCTGTTTGAGCGTGTAACGAGCCAGCGACCCATAAAGCAGCGCGTCACCTTCGGGGATCCATTTTTCGGGATCGAAGTTTTGCGGGAACTTCAAATTATCCTGGAGAGGATTCTTTTCCTCTGCCAAGTAGAATTTCCCATCGGGCCAGCGGCTTTTGAATGGCTTGAAATCTTCCTCGTAAAAAGCTTCCTTCCAATCCTTGCGAAGCGGATGACCTTCATAACCTTCCCACATGAGAATGCGGCGCAGATCAGGATGACCCGTGAAGCGGATGCCAAGCAGATCCCAGGCTTCACGTTCCTGAAAGTCGACGCCGGGCCAGAGGTTGATCAATGACGGAACCTCAACAGGATCTTCGCGCGGGACCTGAACTTTGAATTCCAAACCGGGACCGCCCGTTGTTTTATAAGCGTGATAGACCACTTCCATCTTGTTTTCAGGGAAGTAATCCACGCCTGTGACAGTGGATAGCAGGTCATAGCCAAATTCATCTCGGAGCGCGGTTGCGACTTCAATCAGATTCTCTTTGGCAACAATCCAGCCTTTGTAGTTGGGACGAGTCTCAGCAGAGACAGCGTTTGGGAAACGCGCGCCCAAATCAAAGGATGAGGCTTGAGCGGTGGGAGCGGGGGAAACAGGTGTAGTCATCGCATCATCCTTCTTTCACTGATGTGGCCGCTTTGATCTCTGCATTG
>DASWEH010000178.1:0-3319 GCA_036394895.1 Anaerolineales bacterium | reverse complement strand
TGCCAGTTGGTTTTCAGACTGGCTTGAAACAGAGGTAAGGCTCGTCCATATCGCAGATGGATATAAACGATTGGTGAACGAATCCTATGCAGTCAACAACGATGACCATACAGGTTTTGCGGATGGCTATCCGATTCTGCTGGCTTCAGAAGAGGGGCTTCAGGATCTGAACTCGCACTTGGAATCACCCATCCCGATGAACCGTTTTCGCCCGAATATCGTCGTCAAAGGCTGTGGACCGTTTGAGGAAGATACCTGGAACAGAATCAGGATCGGAGACGTTGAATTAGCAGTAGTGAAACCATGCGCCCGTTGCGAGGTCACAACGATTGATAAGGAGACCTTGGAACGCAGCAAGGAACCCCTCAAAACCCTGGGCAAATATCGGAAGCATAAACTCGGTGCCATCTTCGGGCAAAACGTCATTCCATTAAACGGGGGCAGCATTCGGCTGGGAATGAACGTGGAAATTTTGTCATAGCCTTCGCGCAGAGCGGAGCGAGTAATAACGAGTGTGGACGAAGCGCCTCGACTACGGGACAGGAAAACACTGTCCCTCCGCTCAGCGCGAATTACCCAGTACCCCATAAATAACTAAACAAGAACTTTAGATTTTGTTCATCTATTCTTTATTAGAAAGTTTAGTAATTTATGAGAAAAGCGGTAATGTTTGATATTGACACTCCCTTTTTCCTCCATTATAAGGTTTCTATGCATTTGACGAAAAAAGTAGCCTGGTTGTGCATTGCATGTGTGATCTCTGCCTGCCAGGCATTTCCAATCCCCATCTCTCTTCCCATCTCAACTGTTACACCAACGAACACACCCGGCCCGGCTCCCACCAATACGCCGTTACCTACCTCAACGCCATTGCCCACAATGGAACCCGTTGTTCGAATTGACACGGGTGACCAGGCGTTGTTCTTTGGGGATTATGATCTGGCACGCGAACAATATCGAACGGCGTTCAATGACACATCCGACAACGCGATCAAAGCCGCAGCACTGTGGGGTATTGGTCGCACCGAACTGGCAGATGGTCGTTATCAGGAGTCACTGGATGCGCTCAATAATCTCGTGAATAACTATTCGGATTCAACCTATGCGGCGCGCGCCTATTTTTTGATCGGCCAAGACTATTACGGATTAGGACAATATCAACCGGCGGCAGATGCCTACAACACCTACATGACGCGCATCCCCGGCGTGCTGGATGGATACGTTCAGGAATATCGAGGCGATGCACTTAATGAGGCAGGTGACTACACCGGAGCGGAAAATGCGTATAACGCCGCGCTTTCCGCACCACGCATGGACGATGGCTTGGGTCTGCAAATCAAAATTTCTGAAGCTCGGGCCTCGTTCGGTGATTACGCTGGCGCGTTGACCCTCTATGATCAGATATTTGCCTCATCGACAAATGATTACATCAAAGCGCAAATGGACTATTACGCCGGGAACGCGCACATGAAGCTTGGTCAGGTGGATGAGGCCAATGCGCGTTATTTGCATGCGGTGGAAAATTATCCGTTGTCTTATTATTCCTATCTCTCCCTGGTCACGCTCGTGGATGCCGGTATACCAATGGATGATCTTGACCGGGCTCTGGTGGATTACTACGCTTCGCAATATGACGTGGCACTCGTTGCGTTCGATCGTTATATCGAGGCAAACCCCATCAACGATGGCACAGCGCATTACTACCGCGCGCTGACCTTGCGTGATCTGCAGCGCACGCAGGAAGCGATCGATGAATTTGATTACTTCATCAAGACCACACCTGAAAATCCGAAGGCAGTAGACGCCTGGGAGGAAAAAGCATTTCTCCAATGGGCGGTTCAGGGTGACTATGAGGCCGCCACGCAGACATTATTGGAGTTTGTCTCCACCTACCCTGCCTCCCCATTAGCCGCAGATTTTCTGATGAATGCCGCACGCGTGATGGAACGCAATGGCAAGCTGGCAGAGGCTGCGCAGACCTGGGAACGGATCCCTGATGAATATTCCGATAATGAGCAAGTGCCGGAGGCGCTTTTTTTGGCAGGCATCGTACGTTATCGCCTCAACGATTACGCCGGGGCACTGACCACCCTTCAGCGCGATCTCTTGCTCTCGACCAAACCTGAAGACCGCGCCCGTGCCCTTTTTTGGATTGGCAAGACTCAGCAACAACAGGGCGATACTTCGTCGGCGCAAGCCTCCTGGCAACAAGGACAAGCCGCTGACCCGGCTAGCTATTACAGCCTGCGCTCCATCGATATGCTGCTTGGACGCGCACCCTTCGAATCACCCACGTCCACCAATTTGAATCCTGATCTTACTCAGGAAAGAAAAGAAGCGGAGGCCTGGGTACGCGTCAAATTTGGTTTGGTACCAGAAACCGATTTGACAGGTCCGGGCGCGCTCGCACAAGACCCAAGGTTTGTGCGCGGCACCGAGCTGTGGGAACTTGGCATGTACGATGAAGCTCGCCTTGAATTTGAGTCATTACGTGAATCGGTAGAGAGCGATCCGGTGGCGAGTTTCCGGCTCGCCAATCATTTACTGGAGATCGGACTTTATCGTTCCGCGATCTTTGCTGCGCGCCAGGTATTGAGCCTGGCGGGCCTGGATAGTCAGCAAGCCTCGCTCACCGCCCCTGCTTATTTCAATCACCTGCGTTATGGATTGTATTATCACGATTTGATCATCGCAGAGTCTCAACGCTATAGCATCGATCCGTTATTTATGTTCAGTATCATCCGACAGGAAAGCTTGTTTGAGGGGTTCGTCCGGTCTACTGCAGGCGCCCACGGATTAATGCAGATCATTCCAGATACCGGCGAACAGATCGCGAGCGAGCTCAATTGGCCCCCTGTCTATGACTCTCAGGACTTATCTCGCCCGATTGTCAGTGTGAGATTTGGTTCATACTATCTTAGCAAGAACAGGGACCTGTTGAATGGCAATCTTTATGCGGGTTTAGCTGCGTACAACGCCGGACCAGGCAATGCCATCGCCTGGAGAGACTTAGCGGGCAATGACCCTGACTTGTTATTGGAAGTGATCCGCTTTCAGGAAACGCGCGATTACATCCGATTCATTTATGAGATATTCAGTACCTATCGAAATTTGTATAGCCCCACAAGTTAAATAAAAAAAGGTGACAGTCACATTTGACTGCCACCTTTATAAATTCTTATCCCACATGCGCCACAATGCGCTGATGGGCAGTTTCTGCATCCATATCGACCACAGAAATCAATTTGTCGCGACCTGTTACGCCTGCCACAATATCCAAGCGGGATTTGGACACACCCAAAACCTCGGCCAGAAAATC
>DASWEH010000177.1:0-6803 GCA_036394895.1 Anaerolineales bacterium | reverse complement strand
CACCTTTTGCCTCAGCCACGAGTCTGCCAATGGCAAGTGCAACCAAACCCTCCGTTCCGGGCCGAACCGGGATCCACTGGTCCGCTTTGGCAGCCGTGGAGGACATCCGTGATTCAAATTGAACGAAGTATCCGCGTCGCTTCGGATTTCCACGGCGCATTTTTGCGTAAGCAAGGTTGTACGCAACCGGAGAAAGCCAGGTCTCAAGAAAGTTGGCGCCAAACGAAAGAACAAGATCGGCATTGCCAATATCGAAGAACGGCAACGCAGCTTGACCGAAAAGATCTTCAGCCGCCTTGCTCAATGTAGCCCGCGCTTCGAACATGCTCCCCACACCAAATCGGATTGGGGCTGGCGCGCCGATCGCGGTAGCCAGGTCAGACACAAGATCCAAGAGATGATCAGACGTTGTTCCCATCAGGAAAGCAACGCCAGCAGAATCTTTTAGCGCATCCGCGACAACTTGACTGGCGTCCTCCCAACTCATGTTCGCTGGCGTGTTTTCAAAATTGGCATTGTAAAGTGCTTCGCCACGTTTATGCTGAACAGGTCCCATCACGCGGTGTGGATTATACAAACCCTGTAATGTCGTTTGACCGCGTGCACAGGTCTTCCCATGATTCACAGGATGATTCGGATTGCCCTCCACTTTGAGCGCGCGTCCCTGCATCGTACGGACGATGAGTCCGCAGCCGGCCGCGCATTCGCGGCATGTTGTGGCGTAATAAGTGCTCAAGCCATTGTAGGTATATTCTGGCATTTTCGAATATGGTTCACGCTTCACGTAACGCGAAGCTGGACCACAGCCTGTCAAGACCGCGGTGGTCGCTGCACCTACACTGGCAAGTTTGAGAAAATCACGCCGGGAGATTTTTTCACTCATATTCTATTCCTTTGTACCCGGTTTAATAATGACAAGTGCCACAATCCGTGAGCTTGGTCAGTCTCTCCGGATCATTGGCAAATCTTGTTCTGTGGCAGTTTAAGCACCACCCCATATTCATGACCTGTGGGTTCTTCGCGATTTCGACCTGAGTCATATCCCCGTGACACGTCTCGCAATTCAATCCTGCCGCGATATGCGGGCGATGGATAAAATGGACAAAATCTGGCACCTGAGAAACAGGCACCCAGGCAATCTCTTTATTGTTTAACACATAATCTTTTAATACCGCTAGCTTTGGGCTTGTATTGGTCTTGGCAATCTGTTGATGACATCCCCAGCATTTTGTAAGTGTGGGCAGTCCAGGCGAAGGTCCGCGCAATGCGCCAGGGTGACAATACAAACACTGTACTCCCAAATTGACATGCAACTTATGCGTAAACTGAATGGGTTGTTCAGGTGCTTGTTGAGTGTAATAAATCCCAAATGCGACAAGGCTGAACAAAGATAAGACCGCAATAAGCACCGCTATCCGCCCCATTGGCTGAAGTAGCCATCCAAAGAAATTCCTGATCATGCATACTCCTGTGACAGATTTTGTTCTTGAAGTCTTGCGTGATACTAAAAATACTAAATAAATGAAATCTTATTGGTAAACATTCGGCGTAGACAACTACCAGTAAAATGATCTCAGCTCAATTTTCAATCAGAACGGAGTTAGCTTCGGTGGTAACACAAGACTCGCCCCAATCAGTACAAGTGATGGGACGAGTATTTACTACAACAAGTGTTAAGTCTAAGAGGGTAAACTCATTCTCCTCGCATACGCCGGGTCTCGCGGCGACGCGGGCATTATACTTCAAAAGCACATGCAAGTACATATGATGGATGGAAATCCCCATGGTCTTCTCAAGGTCAGCAATTAAGATCCTTTGGACACGGACACTTGCACCGGCACGATTTGCCACACATGCGCCGGCACGCAGTGCAGGTGAGCAAATCGAAGTGCAGGTGTTTCGCGGATTGGACGGATTTTTTTTCGTCTTTTCACGGAAGAAACCGTGTTGTCCGTATAATCCGTGTACAAAAGAGGATTTTGTCAAGCGACCTTGAGAAAGCCATATGGAGATCCCTAGAATAGGTGCGTGATATACTTCAAAAAATTATGAGTAAACTCATGCGCCCCATTATCACAATAGGACTTGGGATAGTCCTGGCATTATCTAGCGCAGCACTCAGTTCTTCCAAGCCACCCACCATGCAAGGATATCCCGGCGCCACAGCGTTTTTCCTTCAAGCCACCCCTACTCCACAACCAAAAGATCTCTCCAAAATTGGTTCCACGGATGGAATCGCCGCAATGGGAATCTTGATCGCGCTGATTATCATTATTCCCATTCTGCTACGCAGAAAATCCTGGATGCAGATTCAGTAATCCACGGGACTGCTTCGCTTGTTAAATCCCATTCCAATGATTTGCTTTGGCAATCCGTTCGCCAAGCGGGGGATGCGAATAGAACATGAAGACCACCCATTTTTCAGGATCCACTTCCCCGAGGTTTTGATTCGCTAAACGCGTAAATGCAGATGCGAACGCTTCTTTCTTCCTCGTCGCCTGCAACGCGTAATCATCAGCCATCGACTCCCTCCAGCGGGAAACCGCATTCTCGATCGGCATCGTGATGAGTCCGTACGCGCCGAAGATCAGTCCTAGTGCAGGGAAGGCAGCCACATCGGCAGGACCGGTGAACCCGAAATAACGGATCGCCCAATTCAACGCCAGTGACGCCAGGAATAGGCTCAAAGTCGTTGAAAGCATACCGAAAGTGATCAGAACTGGAATATCATGGTGGACATGATGTCCAAGTTCATGTGCGAGCACCGTTTCGATTTCATCAGTCGAAAATTCATTGATCAGCGTATCCCCCAGTACAATCCGACGTGTATTTCCAATTCCCGTCAGCGCCGCATTGGCAGCTTTTGTTCGCTTCGACATATCAAACTTGAACACACCTTTTACTTTTGTGTTCGCACGCCTGGCGAGTTCCAGCAAACGGTCGGCAAGTTCTTTATGCTCATCGCCAAGCGGAACGTATTTGTTGAATAATGGCGCGATAAGGACCGGCGCAAGGTTGGAAAGTAAGACGGTGAAGATCAGCATCCCGACTGCCGCCCACAGCCACCATAAAGCTCCCGTAACACGCAGGGCAAGATAAAGCAACTCAAGCAGAAGCAAGCCCAAGGGCGCGCCGACCGCCAAGCCCTTGATTTGATCGATGACCCAATCTCTAAACGTCTGGTTGGATTGACCGAAGCGATGCGGCAGGACAAATCCACTGTAATAGCCGAGAGGCAAATTGATAACGGAATAGATGCCGCCAAAGATAGCTACAAACAGCGCCACCAATAACCATTGATTATTTGTAAATGTCGTCAGCCAATCGCGCAGCGCGCCTGCCCAACCAAGAAACAACCATAAAATAGCGTAGATTGCGCTGAAAATTGTATCCACCAGCCATAAGCGGCGGCGAATACGCGCATATCCTTTGGCTTGTTTTTGTCGTTCAGGATCAAGGACTGTCATTTTTATTTCCAATTTTAGATTTACGATTATTCGCGCTGAGCGGAGCGACGAGTGTTTTTCGAGGAGCATAGACGAAGCGCGCTTCGACTTCGGTTCTCACTATCGCTCAAACCTCCACTCAGCGCGATGCTATTTCGCCGTCTCCGCCGCGAGAAGGGCAAGGATCTCTTCCGACTTCATCACCTTACCATATGATTTCAGCGCGGCGAGAAAAGATTTATGCACTAATTCAGCGGGGATGGTCGTATCACCATATTTCAGATCGCGCGTGGCACACGCGTCCTCCGCGATGATGACTTGAAAGCCAAGGTCAGAGGCAGCGCGGGCAGTAGCGTCCACACACATATGAGTCATCATACCGGTGATCACGACACGTTCGATCTCCCAGCTTTTCAAAAGCTCAAGCAGATTCGTATTCAGGAATGCATTTGGTTCATGCTTATAAACAATGGGCTCACCTTCAAAATGCGCGACCGAGTCGTGAATATCCGTGCCACGATCTCCTGAGATGAAAAATGTGGCATCTGGCTCAAGCGAAATATGCTGAATGTGAACGTGGGGATTGCCACTTTCACGGAAACACTGCAAGATCATATACGCTTTCTGCGCGGCTTCCAGTGGGTTGATCAGCGGGAATTTCCCGCCGGGGAAATAATCTTTTTGGATATCAATGACAAGAAGAGCTGTTTTCATAGTGATAAAGTATAGCCGAAGTTAATGAAAACGGAGTCAACGTCTCCAGACGTTGCCTTTGCTGAACAACGACGGGAGTCGTTGACTCCATATACTCTTTCATATCTAATGCGTCAAATTACATCATTCGGTGTAGGTTGCGTCCTTTTTGCTGTTGCCTTCTTAACAAAATCCTTTGCAACCGAAGCAGCAATCGAAACACTCTGGTCACCGCCGATGATCATGGCATTGATGCCAACCACCTCACCCTTGGCATTGACCAGCGGTCCGCCGGAGTTGCCGGGCGCCAGAGGCGCGTCAGAACGGATAACAGGCAAGGTATCGCCGCGTCGATTTTGCGCGGAAACCAACGCGCTGACAATCCCGCGCGTCACGGTGTTGCGCTGGCCCCATGGGTGACCAAAGGCAAAGACCATTTCACCGACGCGCGGCGAAACGGAAACAGGCAGTAGTGGAGTCAGATTGGTGGCCTCAATCGAGAGTAACGCCAAATCCACATCCGGATCACGGGCGAGGAGTCGGGATTCGTATTCGCCGTCATTCTGCAAAATAACGATGGGTGTGCGGCGTCCAACTACGTGATTGTTTGTGAGGATTAATCCGTTCGCATCCCAGACGATGCCTGCCCCCGCGCCAAAGCGATGGCCACGCACAATGACCAGAGATGGCATCACCCGCTGGACGAGTTCATCAATGACTTGTGTGAAAGTACCGTTGAAGTTCATTTTATCTCTATCTTTCACCAACCATTACGTTGATCGTTTGAGGCTGCCCGCCGCGTAAAACATCGATCGGCATGGACTTGCCAACCACATCACCGTCGAGCCGAGTAAAGAGTTCATCGTGATGAAGAACAGGCGTGCCTGCCACTGCGACCAAAATATCACCGACCATCAATCCGCCTCTGGATGCAGGGCTGTCATTCTCAACACCGACGATCAAAAGCCCAGTACCTTGCTCACGCTTAAGCGCTTTTTGCGAAGCCTCCGGGATCTCAACCGTTTGACTACGGATGCCAAGATAACCATGCTGGATGCGACCATGTTTGACCAAGGTGTCCGCGATCCTCCAGGCAATGTCAGCAGGGATCGTGACCGCCGCGCCGTTTGCCAAGCCTGAGGTATTTACACCCAGCACTGTTCCATCTGCAGCAACCAATGGACCACCAGAAAAACCGGGATAGGAAATGCTGTCAGTACGAATATATTTTTCGAGCATACCACCCCGCCCGGTTCGAATCGGTCCGCCGATCGCGCTCACCGTTCCAAGACTGGCTTCGATTCCATTCGCAGAAGGACGACCTAGCACAAGGGCAATCTGACCAAGGCGCGCTGGGCTTTTTGTCGCTTCGGCAACAGTTTCCACCCCCACGGGGCGTTCAAGCTTAAGCACAGCCAAGTCAGAGCCAGGGTCACGACCGGCAAGGCGCGCAGAAACTTCCGCTCGATCCGCTAGAGTCACTTTAATCCCGTCCTCACGTTCTATGATATGGTCAGCTGTGAGAATTAAGTCTGAGGCATATACAATCCCACTGGCAGGCATGCGGCGACGCGCATTTACTAACACTGTCGCTTTCCCAGCTTTTTCAGCAGCATCCGCCAGCGCATCAGAAAGTTCTACCAATACATTACTGCTCAT
The DNA here is from genome assembly GCA_036394895.1 of Anaerolineales bacterium. Lineage (GTDB taxonomy): Bacteria > Chloroflexota > Anaerolineae > Anaerolineales > Villigracilaceae > Defluviilinea. Next base: position 1,005 of record DASWEH010000177.1, on the reverse strand, counting down.
TGAAACACTCCTTTTACGTCAATAACCAGCAGTATAGTGCTGATGCTTTTAAAGCGTATCGCCGAAATGACTGGTTTTTATCCTAGAAAAAAGGGGAGGTGTTAAGTCTACTTTCTACCGAAGTCCGCTGGATTCTCGCCCCACAACTCCGTATCCCATTTCAAGACCGCATCATCGTCCAATTCGTTTTCTGCGAGCCAATTCTCGGCACTGCGGATCATGACGAAAAGCGGTGCGTTTCGCTCAGTATGTTTAAGCTTCGTCCTGCATTTGCCGGTGTACACCCATGAGATTCCGTTTTCAGAATCGGAATAAACAGGCAACTGTTTTTCGTGTTTCGCCAGCCATGTCAGCGCATGCACGATCGCTAGAAACTCACCAACGTTATTCGTCCCATCCGGGAAAGGACCGAAGCGGAAAATTTCCTCTTCCGAATCAGTATACACACCTCGATACTCAAGTTTGCCAGGCGCTCCACTGCACGCTGCATCCACGCAAATGGATGGCAGGATCGGCTTGACACTTGCCTCTCTCCACTTGCCATGAGAGGAGGGCTTGCCCTTAAATGCCTTGTACTCAGACTGATAGGCGGCTTCGGCTTCCTTGAGGGACTCAAACGACTTATATTGCGCCGCAGCAAATCCTTTCACCTGTTTTTCGCATTCCGCCCATGAGGTGAAAATACCCAGTTTACGTCCCTTCCAAACCACGTAATACTTTTGTTTTTGCATGTGGACTCGATACGGGCGTTGCGATGGTCGAGTGGCGATAGCAGTATCGAGACTAGCAACGCCCTACTCGACCAACGTTGACCTATTCTTCCTTCTCCTGCCAGCCAGTCTCTTCCACTGCCATAAATATATCTGTTGCAGAGATCAGGCCGATCAGCGAACCACTTTCGTCTGCGATGGGCAAATGATGGATGTGCTTTTCCTGCATCACCTGTGAACATTCCATCAACGTCCAATCGGGGTTACCGGTGATGATCGGACCAGACATGATATC
>DASWEH010000176.1:0-9388 GCA_036394895.1 Anaerolineales bacterium | reverse complement strand
GGCTTCGTATCGGCTGAATATCTCTGCGAAAACGTTGGGTAATTTTCGATAAGGCGATACCTCCAATTCCGTGAGCAATTCCTGAGATGCCTGCGCCAATCACTGCAATCCGTGAACCCTTCTTAATATCCATTGCGCAATGTCTCCTGTTCAATAATAAAAATAAATCAAGTACCCACTCTCGCTGCGGATACTTGACTCTCTAACAAGTTGTTCAGTATTGGATTGTAAGGAAATCTCGACCTGATTACATCCCTCTCAAGAAGCATATTCCTATCGAATTGAGACTACTCTTGTTTTCGAAACCTGTTCATTGCCGCCTTGACGAACCCAACCAGTACAAGCCCAAGCGTGACGAGAAAAAAAGCCCACTTGAGTGAACCGAAAATCATGGTGAGCCAGGCCATGAATGCAGTTTCGATGGATACATGGCAAGGATGGATACAATGCCAACATTTTCCAACAGGTCAAAGAACCATGCGCCAACCGGCATGACATTCCATTTTTGTATTTTGCTACCGGATTTAAAGCTGCGCTGGAACAACCAGGAAAGGAGTAAACCATAAAATAGTGTGTAAATAATGGGATAGATAATATCGGCAGTCAGTTCTATCTTGAGATAGACGGCACGTCCTGCTTCACCGTATTTATCCATCATTTCAAAGGCTTTGGCGGGAGTGTAGAAGAACATTAAATCAAGCGGGATAACGTGGTTATTGACAGCGAAAGCCATGATCCCGCCTGCGAGTGGCATGATATATCCCATCATTAAAGCGTCGGCGATGAGCAGGATGATGACGCGCCAGCCTGTTGCCCAAGAATGGAATTTCTGTGAAATCTTGTTAAGTATGATGAAAGCCTCCTTCGTTGTTTTTTACAAAACCCCGTTGACTCGGTAAACGCCTCGCACCGTCAGAATGTCTTTTACCTAGGCCAAAGCATAGGAGCCATCAGCGAAACAATAATGGCTACTGCAAACGTGAGCGGAACACCCACCCGTACGAAATCTCCGAATTGATAACGACCCGGACCATAGACCAATAGATTTCCATGATGCCCAATGGGAGTGAAAAATGAGGTGACAGCCGCCATAGCCACCGTGACGACAAATGGCTCTGGGCGTAGATTCAGTCCTTGTGCCAAAGCGATCGCGATCGGACCGAACAGAGCGGTGGTCGCGGCGTCAGACATGATCTGTGTAATGACGCCCGTTGTAAGAAAGAGTGCCAGCAAAATCCAATGGATATCCCATCCGGATACTAATCCTTGCAACCAGCCAGCCAGGAGAGTCGCCGTTCCCGTTTCTTGCATGGCCAATCCAAGCGGGATCGCACCGGCGATAAAAACGTAAATACGAGTGTCTATCGATTGATAGGCCTGTTGGGTGGAAATACATCCACTGAGGATCATCACCGCTGCACCTGTCAGAAAAGCGATCTCAACAGGAATGATATTAAGGGCTGCGATCACTGTGGATAGAACCATAATGGTTCCAGCCAGCCGTGCTTTATGCAGGGGTTTTGGTTCTCCTCGGAACGGTACAAGCATTAAAAAGGATTGGTTTTCTGAGATCCGTTTGAGAGAATCGGTATTGCCTGTCATGACGAGCACATCGCCTTCCCGGAGCCTGACACGCGATAATTCCGTTTTTAGCCAACCTTTACGTCTCCATACGCCTACGATGATGACACCGTAATTCTGAAGAAAATTAATTCTCCCAATCGTCCTGCCGATGAGTTCTGACCTTGGAGCAACCACAGACTGAACCAGACGGGTGGATAAATCTTCCTTGCTGTTTTCATTCTCTTGAGTGGGCGACAGAATCTCTTTATATTTCTCCAAAGGTCGAAGCGCGATGCCGCGTTCCTGTTCGATGGTAGCCAGCTTATCCGGATTGGTGCGGACCACGAGTACATCGCCCTCTTGAGTTTTTTTACTGCCATACGGCCTGTTACGGGGACGATCATTGCGATACCAGGCAGAAACCTTGAAATCAGTTGGCTGCTGCTCTTCCACTTCCCGAATGGTCTTGCCAATCAAAGGTGAATCCGGCAAAATGACCAATTCTGTGTAATATCCCTCCATGCGAAAGTGATCAATTGAATCTTTATCACCGCTGTGAGAAGGGAGTAGAAACCGCGCAACCAGCAAAAAGAAGATTGTCCCGGTCAACGACAACACCAACCCGATGGGCGCAATGGAAAAGATGCCCAAACCACTTTGTCCGGCTTGCCTCAATAACCCGTCCGCGATCAGAAATGCGGGTGCTCCAATGATCGTGATCGTGGTGCCAAGTGACGCGGCGAAGGATAATGGGATGAGCAATTTGGAGGCTGGGATATTGCTTTCCCGGGAGAGTTTCAGCAGGGGTGGCAGCATCAGACCCGTAATGGTCACGTGATGCGTAAACGCGGATAACAAAGCCACCGATGGCATAACCACGCTAATTGCACGTTCCAGGCTATTGCCGGCCAGTTGTTTGATCCAATTCCCTAATCGCTCTGATAGACCCGTGTGATATAAAGCCCCATTGAGTACAAAAACAGCTGCCAACAAAATGGCTGGTTCGCTACTAAAACCTGAAAGAGCAGCTTCTGGTGCAAGCACGCCAGTCAGGCCGAGCATGACGATGATCAGGATGGCTGTTAAGTCAATCCGGATCCATTCTGTGAATAGTAGAACAATCGACCCAATCAGGATGAGAAATAAATAGAGTTGATTCAACTCGCTACCACTAAACATTTCCTGCATTCCTCACTTGTTATTAGTTTTCAAGGGTCTCCCATTTCTAGCGGGATGATGGAGAGGCCGGAAGTTCTTCGCCACGGGCACTGGCACCGTACGGCTTAAGCCGTACCAGTGCAGGTGTTTCACCGATTTTCACTGATTCTTTTGGACAATCCGCGCAAATTCGTGAAACACCTGCATGATTTGCTCACCTCGATTTGCTTAGCAAATCGTGCGTGCCGGCACATGTGTAGCAAATCACGCCAGGTGCAAGTGTCCGTGGCTAGGGTTTTGGGGCCTCCTATTAAAAACGGTAGAGCCGTTTTTAAAAACGAACAGACATCTCCTGATGGGGAATGGACGATGCCTGATTCGGATAAGCCCCTTTCGTGACTGTGTTTCTTATTTTATCAGTGCTTCTGGATGGTTTTCAAGCGTGTCGAGGATCCGTTCCTTATGTCTGCCAAGGAACTCCAACCCTTCGAGTTCATGTAATGTGTAATAACCAAAATCTGTGGTTTCGTTACTCAATCCCAGTTCGCCACCGGTGATCTCAGCTTCGAAATGCAATGCGACGATGTGAGCTTTATTTCCATCGGGATAGACGACCAGTTGATCGGGATAGCTGTAGATGCCCACCAAACGTTTCACGCGGACCTTCAAGCCTGTTTCCTCGAAAACTTCCCGTTCACATGCTTCCGCCGCGGACTCACCCGACTCCATTCGACCGCCCGGCAAACACCATTGACCATTATCGGCGCGGCGCGTAAGCAAAATTCGCCCATGTTCGTCGAAGATTGCAGCAGAACAGCCCAATCGTATTTTGCCTTGTTTGCCCAGACGGGGACCATAGAGAACTTGTGTCATGTTTTTGAATCCTTTATCCATTACCAAAACTTCTGCCTGGAAAACAAGCAGATCATATTTACATCTTTTGCAATTATCCCGTAAATTAACGTAAATTTCGAGGGTGTCACGATGTCATTCTGAGTAAGTGGCGCCTCGCCGCGCTCAGTGTGACATACACTCTTTGTCCCTGGAATTGAGTACTCCCTAAATTTCGAACAGTTTAGAAATACATGTGATAAGCGGTAAAATTGTCCTAGTCCAATGGCTTCAAACAAAAATGCAACCGACGTTTCCGTGCGTATTAATAGTGAAAGCAATCTATTGCACGCACCTGATGAAACTCTTGTCATACAGGTCGCCCGAGGCAATAGCGCTGCGCTGGAAGTGCTTTATGATCGTTATGCCTCCAGGGTATTGGGCATCTCGGTCAAGGTGATCGGTGATCAGGCACTGGCTGAGGATGTTCTGCAAGAAACCTTTTGGCGCGTATGGCAGAGCGCGGGGACCTACCAGTCTCAGCGTGGTTCGTTTACAGGCTGGCTGTTCAGGATTGCGCGCAACCTGGCCATTGATGCTTATCGTCGGCGCAACGTACGCCCGCAGGCAATTATCGGCATCAATGGCAGCGATCCAATTCTCGATGAAACACCTGATCCCGATACAGATGTAGCGGAACAGGCTCAATCGATTCTAAAGAATCGGCAGATCCGCAAGGCGCTGGCTACTCTGCCAAGTGTGCAGAGACAGGTGATCGAGATGGCTTATTTTTACGGGATGACGCGGCAAGAGATTGCAGAAGCGACCGGGGAGGCGCTTGGCACCATCCATACCCGCGCCCGTTTGGCGTTGCAAAAGTTACGCGGAGAATTTGAACGAGATGAGTTTGAAGGATAACATGGATCCACGCATCGAAGAACTACTTCCCTTTTACGCACTGGACGCGCTCAATGATGAAGAGCGGGAACTGGTTGAGTCCTATCTGGCTGAACACCCGGAAGCTCGTGAGCAGGTGAATGATCTGCATTCCGGCGCCTCGGCTTTGCCGTATGGGATTTCGCCGGTGGAACCGCCGCGTCATGTGAAGGAATCACTGATGGCGCGCGTCAATGCGGATGCGAAAGCGCGTGCCCGCTCCTTAGAACGCGCTTCGCGGCAGTCCTCTTTTTCATTCCTGAACCTGATGAAAGGGGAGAATATCCTTCGCACCTTCACATTAGGAATTGCTACACTGGCGATTGTATGGATAATTATTTTGAACACCAAAATCTCCCGTTTGCAAAGCGAGATTTCCGGTCTCCATGATACGCTGGCGGCGCAATCTAATTCCTTGGAACAAATCATTGCCAATCTGCCGAAGTCGCCTCCTTCCAATGTAATTACTGTCTCACTCAAAGGAACTGACGTCCAACCGCGCGCACACGGACAGTTGATCGCTGATCCAAAAGAACAATCTGCGGTGTTGATCGTTGCAGGTCTGCCCAAACTTGAGGCAAATAAAACATATCAGGTCTGGCTCATTGACGGGGACAAACCGGTGAGTGCAGGTTTGCTGACTGTTGATGAAAATGGACAAGGCGTTGTGATCGTCACGTCGGACGAATCAATCAGTTCATTCAAGTCATTGGGTATTTCCGTTGAACCGGAGGGCGGCAGTCCGCAACCGACCGGTGATATTGTTGTGTTGAGCGATATTTAAATAGATTGTTTTCTCCAGAAGAGTGTTGAGAAATTTCTCAGCACTCTTTTTTGTTTTGCAGACAATTAACCTTGCAACCTTGCGAAGAGCCTGTCCTGAGGCGAAGCCGACACTTGCGCGAGCGTGCAGTGCAGGTGAGGGTCTAGCCTTCGCAAGGTTAACCAAAACGTTTTTATAGGAAACTCCATGCGATCCATTTCTCAAAACCGAACACTCCATCGAACCATCCTCTTTGCTCTTATTGCTTCCCTTATCATTGTTATATCGTGGCGACTTGTCCCGGCGCGTAGTTCCTCCCAACTCTCTTCCCTGGTCGACAGTTTTTCTTCGGATGCCTCCTCACACGCCAACGCTTCTACCGATGCGCAGATTCAAACATTGCAGGATCAACTCCGGTCTCATGCGGATAACTTGCAGGCGTACACGCAATTGGGATTGGCTTATCTTCAAAAGGCACGCGAGACCGGTGACCCCACATATTATCAAAAGACAGAACAAGCACTGGATCAAGCGTTGTCGCATCAATCGGATGATTATGTTTCCGTTGGCGCCAGTAGTGCGCTGGCGTTAGCCCGCCACCAATTCCATGCAGCGCTCGAATTGGGGGAGAAAGCCAGACAGCTCAACCCCGATCGTGCCTACGCCTATGGCGTGATCGCCGATGCTCAGATCGAACTGGGACAATATTCAGAAGCGGTCGAAACATTACAGGCAATGGTAGACCCGCGACCGGACATGAGTTCCTATTCACGCATCTCCTACATCCGTGAATTGCATGGTGACATCGAGGGTTCCCTGGATATGATGCAGCGCGCCGTGGATAGCGGCACGCCAAACCTCGAAAGTACTGCCTGGGTACGGACTCAGTTGGGCAATCTTTATTTCAACACCGGCGAATTGGACCAGGCTGAGGCGGAGTATCAACGTACGCTTCAAGACCGTCCTAATTATGTCTATGCCATCGCCGGTCTCGGACGTGTTCAAGCGGCTCAAGGCAATACGGACGAAGCGATCAAGCTCTTGGAAAAAGCTATTGCCATTATGCCCATGCCTGAATTTGTGATCACGCTTGGAGATTTGTATCAGACAACGGGTCAACAGGAGAAAGCCAGCCAGCAATACAAACTGGTCACCACCATTGAAAAACTCTACCGCGCCAACGGCGTGGACATGGATATGGAAATTGCGCTATTCAACACCGACCACGATCAAAACTTGCCAGAGACCCTTGCGCTGGCTCAAAAAGCATATGCCAATCGTCCGAGCATCCATGGAGAGATGCCCTGGCATGGGCGCTTTATAAAACAGACAATTTCAAGGAAGCGCAAAAATATTCTCAAGATGCGTTGAAGCTTGGAACCAAAGATGCGCTGAAATTATTCCATGCCGGGCTGATCGCTCTCAAACTTGGCGATGACACACAAGCGCGTAAATATCTCGAACAGGCGCTGACGATCAATCCGCATTTTTCCATTTTGTATGCAGATCAAGCGCGTAGGACACTGCAAACGCTGAAGCATTAACTTGAATGGCTTTGAGTTGCTCGAGTCGCCCTCCTCGGCGGCGAGGCAAGAGACCAGCACTGTCTCATAGGGATATTTCCCAACGCATGGCGCCTATAACACAAAAGGATAGGGTTTTCGCCTTTGAAAGAGGATTGAGAATTTTGATTTTCAATCCTCTTTTTGTTTTCATAAATGCAAAACGAATCCATTTGCGTATGGATAAGTAGGTGTATCTGATTAAAAACAGGTCATTACATAAAAGGAAGGAGGCGAGTTCAGGAAAAGGCTATTAGTGTATTTATGGGTAAACGTAATGTAGTTCATTAATTTAGAGGAGATAAATATGAAAAAGATTTCGACAATTGCGCTTTATAGCTTTCTGGCTTTGGCGCTTGCATTTGGTCTTGTTGCCCTGCCAGCAAGGGCAGCGGACCACCTAGATGGACCGATGGCAAAGCATGACGGGCGGCTCGACATCACCGATGTCTACGCCTTCCAGTCGCCATCGAACCCGGCAAACACTGTGCTGATCATGAACGTTGATCCAGTCGCTGGGGTCCTGAGTCCCACCACCTTCCACCCTGACGCATCCTATGACTTCAAAATCGACACCAATGGCGATGCCAAAGAGGATATCACCTACAAAGTCACATTCTCGGCCGTTTCCAATGGTACGCAAAATGTGCAGCTCCGTCGCGTACCGGTCCGTGGCAATGGTGCTGTTCTCGCTCGAGGACAAACCGGCACGAATATCTCGGTGAGCGGTGGCGGTATGTTACGCGTTGGCGTGTTCGATGACCCGTTCTTCTTCGACCTTGTGGCATTCAGGAATGGCCTGGCGTTCTGTCCGGGTGGTGTTGGCACTGACTTCTTCGCCGGCTTGAATGTCGCTTCCATCGTTCTGGAGGTTCCTAGCTCCAGTCTGGGTACCAATATCGGCGTCTGGGCGCGCACCACGCTGGGCGGGCAGCAAATTGATCGCATGGGACGACCAGCGATCAACACCGTCTTCGAGCATACAGACGCAGGCAAGGACGCTTTCAACGCTGGCATTCCAAGTCACGACCAGCGCGACTTCCACCAAGACGTGTTTGACACACTTATAGCTCTGGGTAATAGCCCTGCTTACGCAGAGGCCGTGACAAACGTTTTACTCCCCGATATTCTGACCTTTAACACCTCTAGTTCCGCTGGCTTCCTCAATGGTCGACAGTTGGCAGATGACGTGATTGACACGGAGTTGACCGTCATCAGCAATGGAGCGATCACCACTGACTGCGTAGCAAACGACTCCACCTTTAGCAACACATTCCCATATCTGGGATCAGCCAACTAAGCAACAGGTCGAATTACCACTATAGGGGCGGTTTGTTCGAGCCGCCCCTATTGACTACGAATGTTAGCTACCTCAAGGAGTTCAAGCATGACTTATCGCAAAATAGTCCTCATGCTGATCGCAGCCTTCGTCATCGTGGGTGGGTCGCAGGGGTTGTCTCTTATCAAACGAGACTCGAGTTCGCCTGCGTTAGCCGGTATCTCAGTGGGCTTGGAGGATCCAGCGTCCGCGCCCGGTATGAAGACGACCGATGAGATGGTCAAGTTCTGGCAGGCCAGGTTCGAGCGGGATCCGCGCGATTTCATCAGCTTAACTTTTCTTGGAGAGGCATTTATCCGCAAAGCGCGCGAGACTGGCGATGTGAGCGAGTATGAACGAGCCGATGTCACGTTGCAGAAGGCGCTAAAGTTGCATCCAAACTATGAGGTCGCTCAAGCGTACTTAAGTGTCGTCCAGTATGTGAAACATGACTTTCTAGGGGCGCTTGACCTTGCCAGTCAGGTCTATGCTGCCCATCCCAACGCCATCCAGGCTCTGGCGACGATCGGTGATTCCCAACTTGAACTGGGTCGCTATACTGAAGCTGAAACTACTTATAAGAAACTCAATGAGAAAAGTCCAAGTGCACCGGTTTACACACGTTTAGCGCGCTTGACTTGGTTGCATGGTCAGCCGACCGAGGCATTGAATTGGATGCAACAGGCTGTTGCAGATAGCGACGAGATGGGGCTTTCGAGTGAGAACTCAGCCTGGTATCACTTTCAATTGGGCGAACTTTATTTCAATACTGGTCAATTAGAAAAGGCGGATGCCCAATATGCCGTAGCACTCAAAGCCTTTGACAATTATTATCTTGGGCTCGCGGGACGTGGGAAGGTGCGCGCCGCGCAAGGGGATTATGAAGGTGCTATCACATTCTATGAACAGGCAGTTCGCATCATTCCCCAGCCAGACCTGCTCGCGGCTTTAGGTGATTTATACACACTGATAGGCGACTCTGTCAAAGCCAAACAGGAATATGACACAGTCGAGTTCATTGGCAAAATAGAAGCGATCAATCAAGTGATCTATAACCGGCAACTGGTGCTTTTTTATGCTAACCATGACCGCAACCTTGGGAAAAGTCTTGTCATGGCCCAAAAGGAACTTGAGAACAGAAAAGACATCTACGCCTATGACACCTATGCATGGGCTTTATATAAGAATAAACGCTACAGTGAAGCAGCCGAAATGATGAAATCTGCGATGGAACTCGGCACGCGCGATGCGATGCTT
>DASWEH010000175.1:0-6374 GCA_036394895.1 Anaerolineales bacterium | reverse complement strand
GCTCGATTATGAAATGATGCCGCGCGCAACGTATTGCCATCCGCAAGTCGCCTCGTTTGGACTGACCGAGGCACAAGCGAGGGAACGCGGCTATAACATCAAGGTGGGACGCTTCCCCTTCCAGGCAAATGGCAAAGCGCTTGGACTCGGCGATTACGCGGGTTGGGTGAAAATCGTCATGGATGAAAAGTATGGTGAAATTTTGGGCGCGCATATGATCGGTCCTGAAGTGACCGAGCTGCTCCCCGAACTCACGCTCGCCCATTTGATGGAGCTGACTCCGCATGAAATCGCGCGTAATGTCCACGCTCATCCATCCTTGAGCGAAGTGCTGATGGAAGCGGCACACGCCGCGGAAGGAAGCCCGATCCATATTTAGTAGAGCTAAAATAGAAGCAGCCCTGTGACACCTACACAGGTTTGCTTTGTTTTAAAACAGCATTGGTGCTTCAAATATTATTCAATCGATTTTAAGGAAGTCCAGTTTTATTAACCGATCTTTTATCTTCAAAAATACGTATTCGGTTGCGTCCTGTCCGCTTTGCCTCGTAAAGGGCAAGATCCGCCTGCTGGATGAGAACATCAGCTTCGATTTCATTTCCATGTAATGTACTTATTCCCATGCTTAGTGTAAGAGGATGTTTGAGATCCGACGCAACCTTCATCGCAGTGCGGATTCTTTCAGCTACTTCCAACGCGCCTACGATCCCGCTTTCAGGAAGAATGAGCACAAACTCTTCGCCCCCCACACGGGCTAATACATCTGCTTTGCGACGCCCTTTTTGAAGGCACATTACTACAAACTGCAAAGCCCTATCTCCAGCCGGATGACCAAAGGAATCGTTATACTTTTTGAAATAGTCAATATCTATCATGATGATAGTCAGGTCGTGTTCGAATCGCCGGCTGCGTTCAACCTCATTACTAAGAAAGAGATCGAAATAACGCCGGTTATAGATGCCAGTAAGCGCATCCGTAAGCGAAAGCTCGAAGACCTGTGCGTGCAAGTCAGAGGCTTTAAAGGTGGCTGCAAGTTGTCTCGCGATAATTGCGCACGGGCCCAGGTTTCCAGCGTCAAAAGCCACATACCCTAGTGGCTCATCTTGGAAAACCAAAGGCACGAGAGCCAGGTTCAATAGTTCATCCGGTGGATAGAGTGTTGGCGGTGGAAACTCTCGCGTGGCGAAACGCTGGCGGGCCAACTCCAGATCAGAGTTAAGTAATACACTCCATGCAACCGGATCATCTCCTTCGGGTTCAAAGAGTGCAACTCGAACGTGTCGAATGCCTATTGTAGTGAGATGAGCATTCAGAGCTTCGACTGCCTGTCGTTTATCTAGTGTGACATTTAATCGAGCAGTAAGTTCACTCAGCGCTTGGGACATAATTTCGCGTTGGTATTGGTGCCGGTAATCCTGTCGCTGGGCGCTTTCGCTGATCGCAGCGCGCGCCTGATGTAGCATGTCTTGCGCGAGACGTCGTATCTGGGTCCGCCTCCATTTCACCGGTAAATGAGTCATCTCACGCCGCAGGGCGGAGACAACCTCTTGCCAAGGATCCATCTTATCGTCTGCCATTTCCAATTCGTGGAGGAACTCCATCAGAGTCGTTTGAAAATGAATAGAATTCTCCTCTTTCAGGCTCGTATAAAAGGCATCTACTAAGTTGGTGCAGAGGCGGTTTGTTCGTTCTCCGTGTGGGAAACGTGATGAATGGGGTAACGTGGCAACCATTTCATCCACCAGTTGTTGCCTGATGCTGTGAATTTCATAATCTGCTGGTTTTGAATGACTGACAAGCGCCTGTGACTGCGATTCTCCTTTCCCTGCCGAAGAGACAACCTGCGGTATACATCCACAGGACTGACGAGGTACCAATCGGGTTGGTATCCGAACAGATTCGAGACGACGATGCATACTGATATGATCGAACATAAGCGTGAGCGCCTGCTCACCAATCAATGTGAGGGGAACATGGATACTTGCCAGCGGAGGTACTTGTGCTACGGCATCTGGCTGATCGTCAAAGCCAAGGACCGCTATGTCGCGAGGAATTTGTAGACCTGCATCCCGAATAGCTTTCATGGCTCCGGTCGCGCAATTATCATCACTGGCTACCAAGGCTGTAAATTCTAATCCTGAGTCGATGAGCTTCCGCGTCGCCTCGTAGCCTCCTGAGAAAGTGTGCCAACCTTGTATGACCAGCCCAGAATCTATCTCCAGCTCATGATCTCGCATAGCTGAATGATAAGCATGAAGCCTGATTTCGCTATCCCCTTTATCGTTCGGATCCCCGGCGATGAAGGCGATCCGGCGATGACCATGCTCCACCATGTGTGCTACTGCTTGGCGAATCCCTGCCTCGTTATCGACTGAAATCATGGGCTCGTCTTCACCCGTCGCAATATAGAGGATAGGGTAACCCTGATGACTCAACTCCTGAAGATAACGTGAACGCTCCTCATGCCGTAAAGGTGCAAAGATAATCAGGCCGTCGGTATTCCACGGGCCAACGGGTACGAAGTCTGAGTCTGAGGAAGTCACAGGCCAAGCTGGGAATGTGCCACTGGAATCTGATACTCTCCCTAGACCCCATGCCAGCAAGAGGTGACATTCTCTGATCTGTGCGGCGGATTGAATGCCTCCTAAAACAGAAGCCAGGTAACGATCTGGGATGATGCCCGCGAGGCCTGACCACCCCGGTAATATTCCAATCGTTGGGCGATCGCGCTTGAATTCCATCATTTTTCCACAATAAATATTCGATGTTGAACCATCAGGTTTTTAAATTTTATCATGATAGGCAAACAATCCGGCTTTATACCCTGGGTATAAGAAGGGAAGCAGTTCCGATCGGCGAAGAAGTGAAAAAATTCAATAGACAGTTGGGAACCAGCGCAGGTCAAAATGAGCTTACGATATAATGCAAGCTTACAGATTCCATTACGCGACAAAAGAATCATCCCAATAGCGAACCTATGCCTACCTATTCTCTCTACCAAGTTGATGCCTTCACCACCCAGCCACTTCGTGGAAATCCATGCGCAGTTGTGTTCGATTGTTCTGATCTTACTGATGAGGTTATGTTGGCGATTGCCAAGGAGATGAATCTTTCCGAAACTTCCTTTGTCTGGCGCATGGACGATGGGCGTTTCCGCGCCCGTTACTTTACGCCTGCTGAGGAAATCCCGCTGGCGGGTCACCCCACGCTTGCAACGATTTACGCGCTGATTGACTCAGGGCGACTCAAACTAAATAGTGGTTATCGTAAGCTTCCACTTGTTTTGCGTGATGGACCTGTTGACGTTGAGGTCTTTGTAAAAGAGGATAAAGTTGAACGCATAGTGATGTCCCAGCGCAAGCCCCAATTCCTATCAACCTATCGCTCCGCGGATATTCTGCCTGCTTTTGGCCTGGATGAATCAGACCTGCTTCCAAATACCGTCATCCAAACCGTAAGCACAGGCACACCGCAACTGATGATTCCAATTAAAGATCTTGATTCCCTTCGCAAGGCTTCACTGGACTTGGAAAAATATGCTGTGTTGCGAAACGTCAGCGATTTTTTTAGTCCACATCTGTTTTGTTTACAGGGTGTGGAAAATGGAGCAACTTTTGCCCGTGATTTTGGTCTACCGCCCGATACCTTGGAAGATCCGTTCACGGGTTCTGCAACTGGCGGCATGGCAGCTTATCTTTGGCATTATGGATTGATCGAGAATCCTACTTTTATCGTCGAGCAGGGACATTGGATGAATAGGCCTGGTCAAGGTTATGTCGAAGTGGTGGGTCCGCGTGATGATATTCAAACGGTCAAAGTAGGCGGCGCGGTAGTGACTGTGCTTAAAGGGAAACTGACGATCTAGCTACTGAAGCGCCTTAGCAAAATCAAAGCTCCCGAAGCCTTCAGGACTTCGGGAGCTTCTTGACTTACGCTACTGTTTATTTATTTATCAAAACTAACTCTTCCGCCAGTGTTTTCACTTGTTCGCGCGGCAGGGTGCTATTGATTGCAAATGTCATCCCTTCCGGCGTTTCCATCAGGGCAGAAGTAAACTGCCCGCCCGAGGGAGTAATGCCACGTTCCACAATGAAGTGCAGAACTAATCCGCTGGCAGTGGTATAGTGCTCGTCTGCCCAAGAGGCATCCTCGAGCTTTTTATTGCCCCACGTTCGGATCATGAAGTAGTCATTGCCCTTGTTGTAGGTCGCCCTGTAGAAAAACGGTTCCTTATCAGATTGCTTTGGCAAGGCACTTACCTCCAGCGAATAACCATCTGGGATTGTCTGAAGCAGATAAGCAGATTGAGTCCTGGATGCCAATTCTTCGACAGAAATCACTTCGGGCAGACCGTGTTCGCCGCTCGTATCCTCAACGATGTTCACTCCTTGCAGGTCACTCAAATCCCAAGCCACACTGCTTCCTTCTGGCAGGGTTTCATCTACCAGGATACGTTGAGACATGACCAGCATTTCCTTCCCGTCCTTTTCCATGGTGACGCGGTTGCCAACCAGTTCATACGTATCCACATCGAAATACACGGTGACAAGGCCCGTGGGATGTTGCATCTCATCTGCGACGATCACTTTGATCGGCTGTTCTGAGCGCAGCACATACACTGTGCGTCCATCGTCCCAGGTCTCTTTTCCGGCAAACTGCACATTGGGATCGTTGCGCATTTTGTCGAACATCGTCTTTGCGTCGAGACTGTCATTGCTGTTGCGCAACTTTTCGGTGATCGTGCTTGGCTGATGTTGCGGGCTGCGATAGATTGTTAGCGGACCATCGCCTGGCTGTCCATCCTTTCTACTTTCCGAACTGTATGCATTTGTTCCATCATAAGCATAGGCCTCGAGCACTTTTCCAGTCTTATTGTCAATGGTAACCAAGCGAGAGATGCCGCTCTGAAGGTCGAGATAACTCTCGACAGTCGTGTCCATGCCCTGTTTTTCCGGCAGAGCTTCGATGTTGCTGTAAATTTCACTGCGGATGTGTTGAATACCCTGTTGCACAGCCTGCTGTGTCTGGACTTCATAGGCACGATCCAGGATTTGACGCGCGGATACGGGTATGGCGGTCTGCGCCACCACGATAGCCAGGACCGAGAGCACGATCACTCCTGCCAGGCCAGAGAGAATCCATCTTTTTTGCATTGTTACGCCTCCAAAAAGTTTATTTGATATACGTCTCACGCTGGGCGCCTTGCGTGAGAACCACGCCGAAAGCTTCGCGTTCGACGAAGGTTGCGCGGCCTCCGGCAGGAGGGATACCTGCACCTTCGGCAATCTTGCCTCGAGCCGACTCCACACTTCTTTCGACGGGAGAGCTTGGCTCGCGCGACGCTGCAGCGCCGAACGAACGCGGCTACGAGCTGTGGACAGCAGATTCAATTCCTGCTGACAAACAGTACAGTCAGAGAGATGTGCCCGGATCAGTGCACGCTCCGATGGAGTTACTTCTCCATCCAGATATGCAAGTAACAGGGATTGGACTTCATCACAATTCATTCGCACACCTCCATTTGAGAAACAGAGCCCTTGCCAGATTCTTGTTCCTCAAGTACTTTCCGCAACGTCTTCAACGCCAGGTCAATTCTTGATTTGACGGTTCCCAGTGGCACATCCAGGATTTGAGCGATCTCCGCGTAAGGCAGATCCCAGAAGTAACGCAGGATCACCACTGCTCGTTGTTTGTCAGTTAATTTTCCAATCGCCTGTTGGAGGGTTTCTTCTTCCGCCAGTTGTGCACTGGGGAATTCACTCTGGAACACAGGAGCCAATTCTTCCAAGGGCAAAGTCAAGGGATGCTTTTTGCGGATATGATTTAGACAATAATTAAACGTGACGCGGTGGAGCCAGGTCGTAAAAGCTGCCTTGCTGGGGTTGAATCCGGACAGCGATTTGTATACCTGAACAAAAATCTCCTGAAGCGCATCTTCTGCTTCGGTTGATTCTCCAAGCATCAGATAAGCTGTTTTGTAAACCAGATTTTTGTATTGTTCAAATAAAATGGCAAAAGCTTCTCGATCACCGCTTTGTGCACGGATAATAATCTGCAATTTTTCTCCAGTTATTGATTTACCGCTTATCTCATTGATTACTAATCTCTTTGAATAATCTGCAAGCTAAGCTTCAAATTTTAGGTTAGATTTCTATGCGGTACTGTGTACTATACTATACACAACCAAGAGGGAAAAAGTTCGGCCGGAAATTCTATGGATCCGCCCGAAAGACCAGGAAATCGACATATCCAGTGGATGGGACTCTGATACCGATCTAAAATCAAGCTTTTCAAAACCTGTTTCTAAGGAATAGCCCTGGAAAGATCTCAGGGCTGTTTGTTTTGGAATATGGCGGCTTCTGGCAGTTTTTTCT
>DASWEH010000174.1:0-11103 GCA_036394895.1 Anaerolineales bacterium | reverse complement strand
TTTCCATATTCCAATACTACGGATGTGATATCCACATAGCTAGTTATCGTAGCGTGGAAGGTGGCTGATTCAGGAAAATTGAGAACAATTTCATTGCTTGTCACGCTTGGAAGCAAGGAGGAAAAAGCTGATGTAATAGATAACAGACTAAGGCTGACGCAGAGCGTGAGCGCGATGTTCAATTTCCGCATGAAGACTCTCTTGAGCAATATTCAGGTTAACCTTGCGCAGGTTTCCCCACTTTTTCATTGCATAAGTGTAACAAAACCTTCGCAAGGTTGTACTTCAGTAAGTGTATCACGCGGAAAATACTACCTTCCAATTCCTTTTCAATCGAGAGTACGCCGTTTGACGCATGTATCCTTTTGCATGTATAATCTTTTTAATCTCCCATGCGGGGGATTTTGTTGAGGTATATATGGCGTTACGCGGCAATCTCCGAGATTTTACAATTACACAACTACTCAATTTGGTCAATCTTGCTCAGAAGACCGGCACTCTCGTAGTGGATGGTCCGAGTGAGCAGGCTTTTATTTCGTTCCGTGAGGGAAAGTTAGCGTACGCGCGCGTCGGTCATGATGACGGAAGTCTCGCGGCTGTTTTGCATAAAGCCAATAAGTTGACTGTCAATCAGTACCGTGCAATTGTCGAGCGAGCGGGAAAAATTTCAGATAAAGAACTGGGATTGTTGCTGATCAATGCAGGTTATCTCTCTCAGGAAGAAATCCTGATTAATCTTCAGAGTTATTTTACAGAGATCATTCGTCGGCTCTTTACTTGGGTAGAAGGCTTTTTCCGGTTCGAGGGAGAGATGCTGCCTCCTGATGACCGAATCAATATACGGCTTGATCTTGAAAATATTATTATCGAGGGTGCCCGCCAGTTGCGGGAATGGGAACAATTGCAGGATGAAATTCCAAGTCTGGATATGGCTCTCAAATTCACTGACCGTCCATTGAAAAATGTGAGCTTGAATGTGGAAGAGTGGCGCGTCGTTTCCTATATTAATCCGAAGAACACAATGAAACAGATCGCACAGACCAACAAGATGAATGATCTTGAGATCCGCCGTATTGTGTACGGACTGTTGCAAGCTGGTCTCGTTGAAGTGATTCGACCTGAGGGCATGGTGATCCCAATGAGTCCAAAGACGTTCCCAACCCAGAACAAAGAAGAACAGAAATCATTAGTTAATAGATTAATTGGACGCATTCGCTCGCTGTAATCATCGAAGCGGAAGGATAAGCATTTATGCAAACAGTAAAAATGGTGGTCACAGGCCCCTTCAGCGCTGGCAAGACGGAATTCATTCAGTCGGTCAGCGAAATTGACGTTGTTTCGACGGAACGCAAGATTTCCAGTGCGGCAGAGCGCTCGGTTAAAGAATCGACAACCGTTGCCATGGATTTCGGTCGAATCACGGTGGATGAAGATCTTGTCCTTTATCTGTTTGGCACGCCCGGACAAAAACGCTTTGATTTCATGTGGGAAATCCTTTCGGAAGGTATGCTGGGTTTCATTGTGATGGTGGATAGCACTCGACCGGAGACCTTCCGCGAGGCACGCTCGATCCTTGAAACCTTCCGAGCATACGCGCCAACGCCTTATGTCGTGGCTGCGAATAAGCAGGATCGGGAGGATGCCTGGGACCTGGAAGATATGCGGCATGCCTTGCGGCTGGAGAGTAAGGTCAAATTTCTTCCCTGTGTTGCCACCGATAAAGATACTGTGAAATCTGTACTTCTCGAATTGTTATATAGTATTTTGGCTGAAATGGAGTCGGGAGACTAGGGGAACCCGTTTGATAAGAAATCGTGTCATCGATTACTACCGATCAAGGCATTGTCCATTACGAAGTGTATGGACGCGGCAAGCCCGTAATTCTTCTGCATGGCTGGCTCGGTTCATGGGGCCTGTGGCAGGAAACGATGAGCTTTCTGGGTCGCTATTATCGCACCTATGCGCTGGACTTTTGGGGATTCGGTGAATCGGGCAAGAAACGCGAGACTTATGCTGTTCAGGATTTTGTCAGCCTTGTCGACCAATTTATGGAACAGTTGGGTATTGCCAATGCACCTCTTGTTGGTCACAGCATGGGCGGAACAGTCAGCCTTTCGGTTGCGATCAAATATCCTCAGCGCGTTAGCAAAGTTGTCGTCGTCGGTTCACCGATTGTTGGCTCATCGCTGGCATTGCCACTCAAATGGGCTGGTTACCGACCGATTGCGTTTATGCTCTTTAACATGATGGGAATCTTCCGATCAGCAATACGTCTGGCTTCTCCTATTATTTGTCGCGATGAACGCTTTGCAGATATGATGGACCGTGACCTCTCGCGTACCACCGTCGAATCCTTCCTGCGTTCGATTGCGTCCCTGCGTCGCACTGATCTACGTCCAATGCTTGGGCAAATCAGTGTCCCTGCGATGGGAATGTATGGTGATCGCGACGTAATTGTCCACCCGCGGCAATGGGAGCCGATGAAAAAGGGCATCAGTCACGCGTACATCGAGCGATTCCCGTCAGCTGGGCATTTTCCCATGCTGGAAGAGCCTCAAAATTTCGCGGAACGGTTAAAATCATTCCTTGATAGGGATGAGCCGCCCCTTTCAACCCAGGCATCCACCTCTCTATCTCCGACACCTTCTGTGACACTATGAATACTACTACTCAATTCAACTATCCAAATCGTATGGGGAGGATCATTCTTTTATCCATGGAAGAAGTGATGGGACGTAATGGGGTCAATGCCGTCTTAAATCTTGCTTCCCTTCCAGCTTTGATTGAAAATTACCCACCCGATAATACGAGCCTTGATTTTCCGTTTTCAACCCTGAGTAATATCAATGAAGGGTTGGAGCACGCCTACGGTCCCCACGGCGGCCGCGGACTCGCTCTGCGCGTAGGGCGCGCTTGCTTTAATTATGGCGTGCGTCAGTATGGCACCCAAATGGGGTTGACGGAGATGGCTTTTCGCCTGATGCCCCTCCCGACGAAACTCCATGCGGGAGCGCAGGCTTTTGCCGAGCTCTTCAACAAATTTACAGATCAACAAGTCCGTGTCGAGGAAGAGGATGGGAAAATTCTTTGGCACATTGAGCGCTGCCCGCTTTGTTGGGAACGCAAAGCTCATGACCCAGTCTGTCACTTGGCAGTAGGATTGATTCAAGAAGCGCTTTATTGGGTGAGTGGCGGCAAAGTCTTTAATGTAGAGGAAAAAACTTGTATTGCTGCAGGGGATCAAACCTGTACCATTGAGATTGATCAATCGCCCATTTTCTAATAATTTAGGCCCTTTGTTACCCACCGCCGGGGGAGCATCCTGAGACCTTTGAGAAAAAGGCTCTCAAGCTTATTTTCTCTGTACACTTGCGCAGTCCGTGGCGGTCCTATCCAAACAAATTTGTAGACGCTATAGATGTAAAAACAGGAACTTCCCGTCCCTGTTTTGTAAATTCTGTGGAATAATTGCTCATAGATATGCTCAAGGTTATTCTCAATGCTCAGCATCCGATAACTCCCTTTAACGAGCCCGCCCGGGATTTACGCATACAAAACACTCCCCTTTGGTTGCACCAGCGCAATGTCCTTACCCCTTACACCACGCGTGAAATCGAGTTAAAACCGGGCCAGCGTTTTCCACAACAACGCGATGAAATGATCGTTTATCGGGATAATATATTCTTCGATGAAGAATATATTAATATGTTCATTAATTTAGCGCGTAAGAAGAGAACCCCCTGCCGCGCAGCGTTTTCGACAGAAGACTCTGCGTTTAGAGAACATGCCTTGCCGCTTTCATCATCGTATACGCCTGCCGGTGGTTTGTTCTTGGCAGATTTGTGGTATTACCCAAATGGTCCGGTGGCAGATGCTGAACCATTGGTGATCGATCTTGGATTATCCGAGATGGGTTATTACCATGTGCCAACTTATATGGCCGACCAGAGCGGCGACCTGACGTTTCAGGTCCCTTTGCGAGCCCTTCTTGCGATTGACTCCTGGGTGCATATTTTTATCGCAGATGTGGTATTTGGTTTGTTTTCACGCGGTGCCCGTTTCGAAAAGCGGCTCAGGGAAGATCTGGCTTTTAAATTGAGAATCTTGGGGAAAGCGATCTATGAAGGGAATCAGATTCTCGAGTGTTCAGAACTGGTTAAAGTCGGTAGGAATTGCGTGATCGATCCACATGCCATTATCCATGGTCCAACCACCATTGGAGATAATGTGACCATCAACGCGGGCGCGGTCATCGAAAACTGCATCATTGGAAACAACGTCAATATCTCCCAGGATGTTCAGTTGATGTTATCTGTGGTGGGGGATGGAGCGTTCCTGCCGTTCCGTGCAGCCTTGTTCATGACTACGGTGATGGAAAATAGCATGATCGCCCAGAATACCTGTCTGCAAATGTGTGTGATTGGACGAAACACATTTATTGGCGCAGGTTCTACATTTACAGACTATAACCTGATCCCAGCACCCATCCGTGCCTTGGATGGGAAGGGCAAATTGAACATCTCCAATCGCCCGGTGATCGGAAGCGCGGTCGGGCACAATTGTCGCTTAGGCTCGGGGATGATCGTATATCCTGCCCGCACCATCGAATCGGATGTGGTGCTCGCTGCGTCGAAAGACCGCCGCGTGATTGATCGGGATGTCCGCTATGAAGATAGCGATCATCATAAACTCAAAGCTGCCAGTCTTCATCAGCGCTTATATCCTCGTCCCGGTGAGCGTCAATTGGAATCATGGTAGCTAGTGGATACGTTCGCATTCATTATCCATCCCATCGACCCGAAACGGGATGTGAGCCGTAAGTTTCCACTTCTCGGGCACTTATTAAATGAGAGACAGATCGATTTCTTCTCCACATTTTTTCCGCCAGTCTATATTTCAGAGATCGAAGGGATCACTTCTCAGGCGACCGGTAAGGAAATAAAAGGCTGGTTCATTGCCTGCCCCTACACGCCCAGACGGATGATGGAACTTGCTGAGCGTACGGTATATCGCAAGATCATTCAAACGGGCCACTTGGCGGAAAAGCTTGGCGCCCAAATTCTTGGGCTCGGTGCCTTCACATCTGTCGTTGGAGATGCCGGTGTTACGATCGCGAATGCCCTCGAGGTTCCGGTAACGACCGGAGATTCTTATACGGTCACCGTTGCTGTGGACGCGATCCGGGAAGCCGCATTTGTCATGGATATTCCTCTGAGTGGGGCGACCGCCGCAGTTGTGGGTGCCACTGGTGCGATTGGACAGGTGTGTGCTGAACTGCTGGCAGAAGATGTAGAACGCCTCTATCTGATCGGACGAAGGCCAGCAGCGCTCGAGAAATTGCGCGACCGGCTCCAAGCTCGGGCAAGAGCCGAACTGATCGTCAGTACAAGTATGGATGTTTTGGCAGAGGCTCAGTTGATTTTGACCGTGACCAGCGCGATCCACGAGATCATCCGTCCTGAGCATTTACAACCTGGTAGCGTGGTGTGCGATGTAGCCCGTCCTCGTGATGTTTCTGCAATGGTGGCGGCGGCGAGAGATGATATATTAGTAATAGACGGCGGAATGGTCGATGTTCCAGGCCCCGTTAATTTCCACTTTGACTTTGGTTTTCCGCCAGGAAAGGCGTATGCCTGCATGGCTGAGACAATCGCCCTGGCATTGGAAGGACGTTTTGAGGACTATACGCTGGGTAAACACCTGACGAGAGAACGCGTGGAAGAAATTAGTACAATGGCAAAGAAACATGGATTTCGCTTGAGCGGATTCCGGTCGTTCGAGCAAGAAGTAACTCAACAACATATTGAAACCGTGCGCCGCAATGCGAAGAATGCTCGCAAGTTGCAAACGGCACACACGTAATTTGGAGGCTGCTTATGGGAAAAGCCCGCCTGTTGGTTGTAGAAGATGATATTGATATTGGCAACATGCTGAAGATCTACTTCAGCGGAATGGACTTCACTGTAGATGTTGCCGTGCGCGGGTCAGAGGCATTGGAAAAAACAAAACAAGTTTTGCCGAACCTGATCGTGCTGGATATTATGCTGCCTGATATCGATGGCTACGAGGTATGCCGTAGTTTGCGCACCAATATGCGCACCAGTCATATCCCCGTCATTTTCCTCACGCAAAGAGATGAGCGGAGTGACAAGTTGCAGGGACTGGAGCTGGGCGCGGATGATTACATCACCAAGCCATTTGATATCGAGGAACTCAAGTTGCGCGTCCAGGGTGCGATCAAACGCTCGGAACGGGAAAGCTTAACCGATCCGCGTTCCGGACGTCCTGCAGGACGCCTGATCGAGGATCAACTGCGCCGCATCATTCGGCAAAAGGGCTGGGCCCTGCTCGATACGGGAATTAACCATTTTGATCCTTTTAAGAATGTTTATGGTTTTGTGGCTGGCGATGATGTGATTCGATTTACTTCCATGTTGATCGGGGAAGTGGTGGATGAAGTTGGAACAACGTCTGACTTTATCGGTCATGCCGGAGGAGACAATTTCATCATTACCACAACGGAAGAAAAGGCTGAGGCGATGAAAGCGCGCCTGAAGGAAAGATTTGATAACGAAGTGCTCACACACTACAACTTTATGGATCGCCAACAGGGATTTATCCAATCGCCTGTATCCGGTGAAACTATAGTGAAAGCGCCTTTTATGACCATGGCAGTAGGTGTAGTTTCATCAAGCCAACATTCCTTTGCCGATATTCGCGAGATTACTGAGTTGTCTGCTGAGGCACGCCGCCAGGATGCCGCGTCTGGCGGATAAGGTGATATTAGAGAATGCTAGCTGGGCTGGAAGTGGGCCTTGCCTTAATCGTCTTTGCACTAGTACTGGGTCTTTTCGTACTAGTGGTGATTTGGTTGCGTCAATTACCGCGGAACGCATCCACGAAAACTGAAATCACTTCAACGTTTGTTCCCCCCGATTCTTCAAACCTAAATGAGGCAATATTAATTGTCCAGTTTGGTGGACGTGTAGAGTACGTCAACGAATTGGCACGCGAATGGTTCGGATTGCGCGAAGGAGAAATAGCCGATCTTGAGCGGTTGATCCGGCGCGCCCGGCCTGCGGAAGATATCCTTGCTCTGTGCGCGCGACAGGGACAGAAGCGGCTGTCTGTCGGTGGGCGGCTTGTAGATGCCACTTCCTATCAAATACCGGGACCTTATCCGCTGATGCTCATCACGATGAGGAGCGTGGAACTCTCCACCAGCCTGAGCGAAGCCGGTGCCGATTCATCCATCCTCCGAATCGTGTCAGACTTTGGCAAAAGCGTTTCTGCCAGCCTTAACCTCGAAGATGCCTTATATGCGATTTTGTTGAACGTTTCTCATCTGGTCCCGGCCGATGTGTTGGAAGTAAAGATCTGGAATGAAGGGGACAAAGCATTGATCCCATATACCTTGGAATCTTCCGGATCATCCCATGCCATTCGCGCCTCGCACTCTCAATTCGGCGAGTTGACGAATACGTTGCGCACTCGCCAGAGATTGATTCTGATTCCTGATACGCGTGTTCCTGACCTGTCTCTTCCGAAACTAAATGGCAGTTCACCCGTCCAATCCTATTTGGGTCTGCCACTGATTGTTGACCATCAATTGGTTGGCACGCTGGAAATAGGTCATTTGTCTGCGGGTGTCTTGGGTCAACATGATTGTGACTTGGTCCAGTTAATTGCCGCACAGGCAGCGTACAGTATACGGAACGCGATGGTGTTTGCGAGTGAACAAAGTCGCGCCGCAGAATTAAGCAGTCTTGCGAATCTTGCTCAAGTTTTTGGTGCTTCACAGGATTATACGAATCTCATCAGTCGGTTGGTGGAAACGATCGGACCACTCTTCTCTGTGGAAGTCCTTGGGTTCCTTTTGTACGATGAAAACAAAAGTACCTTAGAGGCACAGATCCCATTTCAGGGGTTGCCCACTCATATCGTTGAAATTTATCGGACGACGATTCAACCTGAAAGTAAAGCCGAGAAAATCTTAACCGATCGAGAATTTAATCAGACACGAAATGCTGCCGAAGATGAAACCTGGAGTGATCTAGGTTTGCAGAACCTTGCACAGGCAGCCAGCCTGCGTGAATCAGTACTTGCGCCTCTTATCTCCGGCGAACGCTTTGTAGGTTATCTCCAGCTCTCAAATCATCGTCAATCCCCATTTGAATTTACCGATGCGGAATTGCGTTTGATTAAGATAGTTGCCAATCAAGCGGCAGGGATCATTGAGAGTTCCTTTGTCGTGGAAAGGACGCGCCAGCGCGCGCTGCGTTCAGACGCATTGCGCCGCATCGCCAGTCTGGCAGCCTCCACTGCGACGCTGGATGAGGTTCTCCGTTTCTCTATAAAAGAACTTGCTAATCTTTTGCAAAGTGACATGGCAGCCGTATTTCTTATCGATGAACAGATCGGTGAATTACGTTTACATCGCGATTCAGTCGTTGGTGCATCGGTCGACTCAATGGAAACCCTTGCACGCCTTCACGTGGATGATCCTCAATACCGCCTCACCATATCCGGTAGTCAGAAGCCATATCTTTCGGGTCGTTTGAGTTCTGACCGTCACATTCTTCCGGTGTACCGGCCATTAGTGAATATTCTCCAGGTTGAATCGGCAATTGTTGTGCCCCTCATCGTTCGAGATCGAAGTCTCGGTGAGTTAATGCTGGGAAGCCGCAAGGCGGAATTCTTTAATAATTATGATCTTCAAATTGTGTCGACCGCGGCAGATCAACTGGCTTCCGCGATAGAAAACGCCTCTCGCTCCACGCAGACAGATGAGAGTCTCCGCCGTCGCGTGGAACAACTCACTTCCATCGCCCGTGTCAGCCGTGAACTGAACTCGATGGTTGACTTGAAATCCCTGCTGGAAGTGGTGCGTGACGAGAGTCTGCGGACCACGCGCGCAGAATGTGGTGCTATTCTGCTATTCAACACAACCGTTTCAGCCAACCCGCCGCCTGTTATCTTGTCGTTGGGTTGTCCTCTTCCCGAAACATTTTCGCCACTCGATCAAAAGGCCATCGAAACGGGCGAGTCGCAACTTATTGTGGATTACTCACTGAACGATGAAACACCTGTTCATGAGGGTGTTCGTTCTGCCCTCATTGTTCCCATCCTCAATGCTGGAAAAACAGCCGGATTGATTCACTTGCATTCCGGACGGCCTGGCTTCTTCGATCAAGCTGCCCTTGAAGTAACGCAGACTCTGGCTTCGCAGGCGGCCGTCGCGCTTGGAAATGTTCAACGTTACCAGGAACAGCGCCAGCGCACCGAAGTGTTACGCCGCCGGGCCGAAACGCTGACCAAATTAACAGAAACCAGTTTTGTTCTTAATTTTGACCAGCCACTTGACCAACTGTTGCGAAGCATCGGCAATAGCATTCGCGAAGCCACGCCTTTCCAGGCAGTGCTGATCAGTATTTATGAACGGGATACCGGATTGTTGCGTCGCATTACCGGCGTTGGATTTTCCCCCGAAACGTTGACGGAACTAATGTCGCGAAAGCAGCCGCTTGCCAGTATTCAGCAAATGCTCAAGCCGCAATTCCGTATCAGCCGTTCTTATTTCATCCCCGTGGATGAAGCGCCAATTATCCCAACCGATGTCCACATGGTCACATTGGAACTGGAGGATAAGACAGGAAAGTCATCCAATGCCTGGGACCCGGATGATTTTCTCATTATTCCATTAGAAGATGATCAAGGCTATCCACTTGGCTTGATGAGTTTTGATGCGCCGAAGGATGGATTACGGCCGGATCGTGCCACGATCGAAGCGCTCGAAATTTTTGGCGCACAAGCCGCGCTTGCCATTGCAAATCATTTACGCTTCGTCGAACTTCGCAACAAAGTGGATTCCTTAAGCTCTGGCCTGGAGCGACAGCAGCGGCTGATGAACCTCACGCAAAATGATTTGCCTATTTTGCTGCGCAAGGATCTCGACCAGACGATCGCAATTCAAAACCTGGATCAACGGGGCCAGCGGGTTCGGGCGGGTCTTGCCATTACCGAATCCGTGAGCCGGCAATTGGATGCCTCCTCGGCCTTACAGGCGCTTGGTCGCGAGACGCTCACACAGTTGCGGATGTCTGTGGCGATGGTGGCAGAAACAACCCATGAAGGTCCGCGTTTGCTTTATGTGCTGGGAAATGTGCCGCGCGCAACAAACCCGGAAGCACTGTTTGGGCAGCGGAATCCGTTGCGGGGTTGTTTGCAGAGCGGCGAAGCCATCCTGATCTCGAATTTGGATGAGGACCTCGAGTGGCGTGAAACTCCGCTCCTCTCGGCATTGCGCGCCAAATCGCTGATCTGCCTGCCGATCAAGATCGATAAGAAGACGGTCGCGGCGATGCTGGCTGTCAGCCCGGAGCCAATGCCGGCTTTTACCGATGAAGATTTACAGGTCTATCACCAGATTGCGCGACAAACCTCTGTGATTTTGCAAAATATCTCGCTGCTTAATGAGACCCGTCGCCGTTTGCAGGAAGTGAACCTATTGCTCGATTTCAGCCGCCAGTTACGCGGCTTGGATTCGGAACGCATCGTTCGTGCTTTGCTTGAAAGTGCCAGGCGCGCCTTGTATTCTGCCCATGCCGGTGTTGTCTTGATCTGGGATGAGCATATCGGTCAACTGGTGCCGACCGCGGTTTCGGGCTATGCTGATAATGAAACCATGAAGCGGATTGCGTATCGGCCAGGCGAATCTTTACCGGGACAGGTCTTCGAATCGAGGCATCCCTTGCGGGTGGATGAAGTCCAGTTCACGCGTGACTATATCTTTTCAACAGAAGGATTGTTGCTTTACCGACAAGCAACCGGTGGACGTCTGCCAATTTCCAGCTTGCTGATCCCAATCCAATCCGGAGAAGATTCGGTGGGTGTATTGGTATTGGATAATTTCAATACCGCTGCCGCATTTACATCGGAAGACGAGACCCTGCTTCTTTCCCTTGCTCAACAGGTTGGTCTCTCGCTTCAAAATGTTCGCCTGGTGCAGACGACCCAGGAACGCGCGGCTCAACTGGAAGCACTCACCAGCGCAGCCACAACATTTACGGCAAGTCTTGAAAGTGACGAGTTGGTCGCATCCCT
>DASWEH010000173.1:0-6394 GCA_036394895.1 Anaerolineales bacterium | reverse complement strand
AATTCAAAAATCACGCCAGGTACAAGTGTCCGTGGCTAGGGTTTTGGGGCTTCCGGTTAAAAACCGTAGAGCCTCCCTGGAGATGTGATGGAAAATAAAATAACCTTGCGAAGGTTGGCGCAAACCTGCCTCTGAGAAAACCTTCACCAGGTTGATCCTAAAATTTCAAGAGAGATGAGCATGGATAAATTCATTATTGAAGGTGGGGTTCCATTGAACGGAGAAGTAACCCCCGCAGGAAACAAAAATGCCGCACTGCCTTTGTTAGCCGCTGCTTTGCTGACGGAGGAACCCATCATCCTGCACAACATTCCACAGATTCAGGATACCCTGGTGATGCGGAGACTGCTGGAAAGCCTGGGTGTGCAGATCGAAGATCTGGATGCTACTTCCTGGCGGGTTGTCGCGCGCGACCTCCGGCTGGCGGACCTGAACCCGGATCTTTGCCGCCGCATCCGCGCCTCCATTCTGATTGCGGGTCCGTTGTCCGCGCGCATTGGCGAATTTAAGTTGCCTCCCCCGGGTGGCGATGTGATCGGGCGGCGGCGCCTCGATACCCATATCCTTGCCCTACGCGCCCTCGGGGTGGATGTGAAATATGAGCGCGGCTTCACTTTTCAGGCAGATGGCTTGCGCGGCGCAGATTTCCTGATGGATGAAGCCAGTGTGACCGCCACCGAAAACGCGATCATGGCAGCGGTCACGGCAAAGGGGGATACGGTGATTCGCAACGCGGCGTCCGAGCCACACGTGCAGGAATTATGTTACTTCCTTAATATGCTGGGCGCGCAGATCGAAGAGATTGGGTCCAATACACTTCATATTCATGGTGTATCCAAACTGCATGGCGGCGAGTTCACCATTGGTCCTGATTATCTGGAGGTGATCAGCTTTGTCGGAGCGGTAGCTGTGACCCATGGAACTGTGCGCGTGAAAAACGCAGGCGTGAACAATCTGCAAATGATCGCCCATGTCTTCCAGCGGATGGGAGTGACCTGGCAGGTGGAGGGAGATGATTTGATCGTCCCGTCGAATCAGGATCTGCAAATTGTGCCCGATCTGGATGGCGCGATTCCTGAAGTGAAAACAAACGTCTGGCCCGCCTTCCCCACGGATTTGATCAGCATCGCGATCACGGTTGCCACGCAAGCGACGGGCTCCGTGATGTTCCATGATTGGATGTTCTCGGGGCGCATGTACTTCACTGATAAGCTGGTAGGGATGGGTGCCAAGATCATTTTATGTGATCCTTATCGTTGTTTAGTACAGGGGCCGAATCAGTTGTATAGTGAGAATTTGGAAAGTCCCGATATTCGGGCGGGCATGTCCATGCTGCTGGCGGCGCTGGCTGCCAAAGGACAATCTACGATCCGCAATATTGGTCAGATCGAGCGTGGGTATCAAGATGTGGATAAAAAATTGCGAGCTCTCGGCGCAAAGATTGAGAGAGTGAAAGAGTAAGTAGTATCCAAGTAGACAGGTAAACAAGTACACAGGTCAAACGCGTGTCTACTTATGTGCATGTACACTTGTCTACTTTCTGACCTTTATCCCTTGATCACTGCCACAGGTTTTAACCGCGCAACCTTCCTCGCAATTCCCGCTTCACTTACTGTTTCCACAACCATATCCACATCCTTATAAGCTGATGGCGCTTCTTCAGCCAGTCCGGGCATTGATCCTGCGCGGATTTTGATCCCGTGTTCTTCCAACGCTTGTCTCAACTCATCTCCTCGCACTTCTTTCTTGGCTTTTGATCTCGACATGACTCTTCCGGCACCATGGCAGGAGGAACCGAATGAACGCGTCATACTACCTTCAGTACCAACCAATACCCATGAAGCTGTGCCCATGGAACCGGGAATAATTACCGGTTGACCAATCTTTTTGTATTCAGAAGGCAATCCCGCTGAGCCGGGCCCAAAAGCGCGCGTCGCGCCTTTGCGATGAACACACACTTTCACTTGTTTCCCATCAATTTCATGCGTTTCGATCTTGCCCATGTTGTGAGCGATATCATAGACCTGATGTAAATGCCAGTTCCGGGTCTTGGCTGCAAAAGTTTCTTCAAACGCGCGGCGCGCCGAATAAGCCAGCAATTGGCGATTCGCAAAAGCAAAATTTGCCGCGGCGCGCATTGCACCCATATATGCCTGGCCCTCAGACGAATCCATCGGCGCGCAGACGAGTTCGCGGTCGGGCAGGTCAATGCCATATTTCCGGACAGCGCTCTGAAATTCTTGAACATAATCTGTGCAGACCTGATGCCCCAGCCCGCGTGATCCACAATGGATCTGCACAGTCAAACAACTTTGATAGAGTCCCATTGTATTTGCAGCTTCCTCATTAAAGATTTGATCCACTACATCCACTTCGATAAAGTGATTGCCGGCACCCAATGAACCCAACTGTTCGCGGCCGCGCGTCTTGGCGCGCTCAGACACTTGACTAGGATCGGCTCCTTCGAGTGAACCCATTTCCTCGGTCCGGGCGAGATCCGCCTTACTCGCGTATCCATTTTTCAATGCCCAACGCGATCCATCCCGTAAGACCTGGTCCAATTCTTTCAGATTAACTTTTAGCGCACCTGCTTTGCCCACTCCGCTCGGACAATATTTATAGAGAAGTGTCGCGAGCGTATCCATCTCAGCGCGTGCAGATTCCAAGTCAATGCCTGAAGCGAGTAAACGTACCCCACAATTAATGTCATACCCTATCGCCCCAGGCGAAATGACTCCATGCGGATATTCAGTTGCGGCAACACCACCAATTGGGAAGCCGTACCCCTGATGCATATCAGGCATCACAATCACATGCCCAACCAAGCCGGGTAAGGTCGTCGCGTTAACAGCCTGCTCCAGAGATTTATCGTTGAGGATCTGTTCGAGCAATTCACGGGTGACGAATAGCCTCACGGGCACGCGCATGTCGTGACGAGTATAAGTTGGGATTTCCCACTCAGTCTCATTAATCTGAACTAAATTCTCGATATTCATTCGTTACTCCTATCTTCCCTCTTTGATGAGGAGAGGAGGCGATGGGTGAGGCTACACGTCGAACACAATGACTACCTCAACACCACTAGATGTCTTCTCAATCTTCATATTATGGTACGTAACGGCTTTAATCGCTTTATCAGCAGAAGCAAATTGACCGCCTTCCATTTCGACATTCAACTTTTGACTTTCTACTCTTAACTCAAATAGATCGAATGCCAGATTCTCTTGCTCCTGGTAAAAGATCAATTCCGATAGGAAAGCGACCAGCAGACTCTCGGCATCCGGGCCTACAACCTCAAATTCCTGCTTCAGACGCGGACCCTTGCCTATCACTATTCCAGCGAGCGAATTCATCGCTCGCGCCGATTCCACAAACAGTGACGGTAAATCCTGCGCCCAAACACGCACAGACCGATCAGCTGTATGGGAAATCTCTTCAAAACCCATGATTCTATTGTACTCCTGCCTGGCTTCTCAACAGTTCGAGGAGGCCGTGCCACGTCTTATCGGGCAGAGTGAGAGTAGTGTAGCTTTTCACGATTATTAGCATCTAATGGATTGAACACGGTAAAATACAGGCAAAACACGTTGTCTTGAATATGGAAAGAAATCTCAAGCGAGGAAATCACTAAATCATGTCATCGAATGGAAACGCGAAACACGTAAAAGTATTGGTGTTAGGCTCAGGACCCACAGGTTATTCGGCTGCGTTGTATGCCGCGCGCGCGGAGCTCAAGCCCGTGGTTTTGACGGGGATGCAGTTAGGAGGTCAAGCTGCGCTAACGTATACCATTGAAAACTATCCTGGTTTTCCTGAGGGCGTTGGTGGGGCGCAATTGGGTGAGTTGTTCCAAAAGCAGGCCGAACACTTCGGCGCTCTGACAGAATTTGAATCAGCCTATTCTGTGGATCTGTCACAACGTCCCTTCAAGGTCACGGGAGAGAGTGGTGAATATCTGGCGGAGGCTTTGATCGTTGGGACCGGGGCGAATCCGAATCATCTCAATATCCCTGGCGAGGTCGAATTGACTGGACGCGGGGTTTCCTATTGTGCTACTTGTGATGGCTGGTTCTTCAAGGACAAAAAGGTAGTCATCGTAGGTGGAGGCGATAGCGCGCTGGAGGAAGGTCTGTTCATTACGCGCTATGCCTCTTCCGTGACCATTATCCATCGTCGCGAGGAATTTCGCGCCAGTCCACTCTTGCAAAGCCGTGCCAAAGAGCATCCCAAAGTGGACTTTATTTTGAATACGGTTGTCACGGAAGTGATCGGAACGGATAAGCTTGAAGCATTGAGATTGAAAAATGTCAAGACGGGCGAAGAAACGATCTACGAAACAGATGGTTTATTCATCTTCATTGGTCACACGCCCAATACTGATATGTTCAAAGGTCAACTGGAGATGAGTGACCTGGGTTACATCAAGGTCAATGAGAGAATGGAAACGAATGTGCCCGGTGTCTTTGCCGCAGGGGAGGCGGCTGATCCGCACTTCAGGCAGGTTGTCACCTCGGCAGGCATGGGAGCGGCGGCAGCCATCCAGGCGACCCGCTTCCTCGAGGCGGAATCAGCTTGAGGCATCATAATGAAGCGAACACGACTTCCAACCTGGAAGTCGTGTTTCTTATCCGAAATCTGGTCATACAAAAATGTGACGAAATATACTTTCTTCTCAACTGGGTTTCGGATAAAATTTTACTACTATAGTACCGCGCCTCGGGCATCACGAAATCTGAAGTTTCGTGAGGGATGAGACGAGCGGTAAAATCTCTGGAGGAGTCATGAACAAAATCTCGATCATTGGCGCAGGCATGACTGGCGCGACCACTGCACACTGGCTTGCTGAACGTGAAATAGCTGATCTTGTTCTGGTAGATGTCGTAGAGGGAATGCCACAGGGGAAAGCACTCGATATGTTGGAGGCGATGCCAATCATTGGAAAAGATGTAGAAGTTGTTGGCGCAAATGATTATGGCGCGACCAAAGGTTCTGACATTATCATCATCACGGCAGGCTTGCCGCGTAAGCCAGGGATGAGCCGTGATGATTTATTGTCGGCAAATGCCGAGATCGTTGGGAAAGCTGCCACTGAAACACTCGCTCATTCCCCAGATGCCATTTACATTGTACTGACCAACCCGCTCGATACCATGGCGTATCTTACAATGAAGAGAACCGGGCTGCCGCGCGAACGTGTGGTGGGGCAGGCTGGGATTTTGGACTCGGCGCGCATGCGCGCCTTCGTTGCACAGGAGACCGGCGTTAGTGTGGAAAATATCGACTGCTATGTGTTGGGCGGTCACGGCGACGAGATGGTCCCGCTCACGCGTCATTCGAACGTCGCGGGCATCCCGTTAAAGGAATATCTCCCCGCTGACAAATTGGACGCGATCGTCGCGCGAACGCGTAAGGGCGGTGGCGAAATTGTCAATTTGCTGAAAACAGGCTCCGCGTATTACGCGCCTTCTGTCGCGTGCGCACAAATGGCAGAAGCCGTCCTCAAGAATAAACATTTGATCGTTCCCTGCGCAGCGTACATGAATGGGGAGTATGGTCTGAATGATATGTTCTTTGGTGTGCCGGTTATGCTGGGTCGAAACGGGATTGAAAAGATTATCGAATATAAACTTGATGATGATGAGAAAGCCATGTTTGAGAAATCCGCTGCGGCGGTGAAGGAAACGCACGAAGCGTTGAAGAAATTGGTAACGTTGTAAAAAAGAGGTATACAAGTAAATGTCGCCACGGCGACGCATGTAGACACGTAGACGTGTCACCTGTGTACTTGTATACCTGAATACCATTCTCAAATGTTCGAACAATATACAAGGAGTATTGTCATGATCCTGTACGAAAAAATCTCTGCACAATTGCCTGAATGGCGGGAACGAATCAAATCGCTTGCCAAAGAACATGGGGAAGTCAAAGTCGATGATGTAACGGTCGGTCAGATTGTGGGTGGGATGCGAGACATCAAATCACTTTTGACGGATGTCTCCTTTGTTGATCCTGCACATGGGATCCTGTTTCGTGGGATGACCATCCCGGAGTTGCTCAAGAAGCTACCCAAGGCGCGGGGCGGCAAAATGCCATTAGTGGGTGGGTTGTATTATTTGCTGATGGTCGGGGAAGTGCCGACCAAAGAGCAGGCGATGGAAGTGGAAGCTGAGTGGGCCAAGCGCGCCAGTGTGCCCGATTATGTCTTCAAGATGATCAAATCCATGCCGAAAGAGACTCATCCCATGACTCTCTTTTCGCAGGCAGTGCTGGCATTGCAGAATGGTTCCCTCTTTGCACAGCGTTACCACAGTATGAAAAGGGATGTCTACTGGGAGGCCGCGTTGGAAGACAGCCTGGATTTGACCGCAAAGCTCCCGGTTA
The DNA here is from genome assembly GCA_036394895.1 of Anaerolineales bacterium. Classification (GTDB taxonomy): domain Bacteria; phylum Chloroflexota; class Anaerolineae; order Anaerolineales; family Villigracilaceae; genus Defluviilinea. Next base: position 13 of record DASWEH010000173.1, on the reverse strand, counting down.
TTGCGGCCTATAT
>DASWEH010000172.1:0-5712 GCA_036394895.1 Anaerolineales bacterium | reverse complement strand
AAGCGGATGCGATTGCGCAGGGCAAATCTTCGCGCGAGATCAATCCCTCGGGATTCTCGCTGCGGCGTATGCTTTTTGCGCTGATGCGTCCCTTCATGAAAGCTACACCACTGAAAGTAGATGAAATCCTTGCAGAAGGTGATACTCTGCCGGTGTTAGGTGGGCTGCGCGTGCTGGAGACGCCTGGACATACACCCGGTCACATCTCTTTGTTTGCGCCATCTGCCAAGATATTGTTTTGTGGTGATTCGATGGTATCCGATCAGAATGGCTTGCAGGGCTCGCGTCCCGGCATCACATGGGACGAGACCAAGGCCCGAGAATCGGAACGGAAGCAGGCTACGCTTGGCGCTAACATTGTCTGTTCAGGTCATGGATCTGTTGTGACGGATGCGAATGGCAAATTCCCAGTGTGAGTGTTGTTTGTGAAAATAGAAGATGTTGTGTTGCAGGGTCGATATGTTCGTCGCGAACCGCTGGAGTTCAGTCACGTTGAAGGACTGGTGACAGCTTCCGCGGTTGACCCCTCTCTCTGTCGATGGAGTCCGATTCCGCAGGGAACGAATAAAGCGCTGAAATACGTTGAGACGGCCCTGGCGTGGAAAGAGGCGGGTACCGCCATGCCATTTGCCATCATTCGCAGGGAAGATGAAGTGGTCATCGGTTCCACGCGCTTCTGGAATATCGCGCATTGGTCATCCATTGCACGGACGTATTGCTCCCGATGCCTGTGAGAGCAGAGTGGCCGGCTGTAAAGGAAAGACTGCAAAAGATGGTTGGCTGATTTCGGGACACTAGCAGGCTGTCGGAGAGCAGTGCATTGCGCGAAAAAAAGCCAGGCTGAACCGCAAAGAGCGCGAAGTTTTAAAGATTTTCTTGGCGTTCTTCGCGGCTTCGTGGTAAAAAATGTCCGCCACTGTGGTTCTCCGACAAGCTGCTAGCGAAAAGCCACTGTTGTAAAATAGAGGAAAACATAAAGGAATATTTATGACGGACTTCACTCGGACCGATCGCAACCGCATCAAACGACTCCCCAAGCGCGGGCAGTATGACCGCGAGACCATCTACCGCATTCTGGACGAAGCATTGATCTGCCATGTTGGGTTTGTGGATAAGAGACAACCCTATGTGATCCCGATCAATTTCGCGCGAGTGGAGGATTGCATCGTATTGCATGGTGCCAAAGCCAGTCGTTTGCTCAAGCATGTAGAGGCAGGTCATCCCATCTGTGTGGAGGCAACAATTGTAGATGGACTGGTACTGGCGAGGTCTGTATTCCATCATTCGCTAAATTATCGTTCGGTGGTGGTGTTTGGCAAAGGACGCCTGATTGAGGATCAGCAGGAAAAGCTGGCAGCGCTTCAGGCAGTTACCGAACATCTCATCCCTGGTCGCTGGCGGGAAGCGCGCCTGCCCAATCGCAAAGAACTGAATGCTACGAGTGTGGTCTCGATCAAGATTGATGAAGCTTCAGCCAAAGTCCGTGTGGGGCCGCCAGTGGACGAAGAGGAAGATTACGCGTTGCCGGTTTGGGCAGGAGTCCTGCCTTTGCAGGAAACGCCTTTGCTCCCAGTTCGCGACGAAGTTCAGTCAGAGAACATCCCTCTGCCAGACTATGTTGCCAGGTATTCACGCCAGGGAGAGTAAAGTTTTGGGTAGGGATTTATTGTCTGGTTGTGTATCTGGTCTTTATCGTTGGCTTAGTTGTAGCTTCCAATCGGTAAATCTCAAGAATAAATTTTCTCCGAAAGTTCAGAGCGGTGAGGTTGATTGAATGGGCAGACAAATTGTTAACGGAATAAAGGACAAGCGGTAAAATTAAGGCTGTGACAGAACACAGGAAGGTTGAGTCTGTCACTTGAAGCGAGAGACCAACAAGAAAGAAAGGAGTAATCGTCATGGGTAACGTTGGAAAGAAAGATAAAGGTAATAAAGAACAGAGGAAAAAGCCGAAGCTTAATATCAAGGAGAAGCGCAAGCAAAAGAACGAAAAGAAGAATAAGTAACCCCCTCCGTCACTCCGTGCCACCCTGCTTGCGCACTCGCAGGGTGTCCCCCAAATCCACTACTATATAAATAGTTAATAAGAAATTTTTCAATGTGGATTTGGGGGAGGCCGGGTGGGGGTTAAAGTCCAACTTGCTGTGCCCATTGAGTCAGGGTATGTAAAAAGTTTGTGATGAGGTTTGGGGGAAGAAGACCAAAGGCATTTGCCCCAAAGTAAATAAAGAAAAGCGCAATAAAAACGAAGGCGAAGAAGCCCCAGGGAGAAGAGACATGTTCCCTAATCGTTCTTCTTGTACGCTGGCGCTTTGGTTTGTCCTCAGCTGCCTCCGCGGTACGCTCCTCTTTTTCAGAGTCCTTCTTATCTTCATCAGCCTTATTTTTGAGGATATAAGAACTTTCCGAAATTCCCGAGCCGGGAAGCCCTACCGTCTGGCGTACACCGCGCTTGCTGAAATTAAGATGGAATCCCTTTCTGCCAACGGTGATACTCATCCCACCTTTGCTCAGGTTCACTTTCACACCAGGAAAAAGATTGAAAGATTTTCGAATACGAACAGGCATGGCAACCTACTCTCTATGTAAAAATCTTAAGGGGTAACCGTGACCGTGAATGCATCCGGCGATACCGCGAACGTGCCATTAGGGTTAGTCACGCGCACATCCCAGGCCTGTGTCCCAACCCCAGGGTCGACCACTGCATTGACTGTAATCACAATGGTGTTGGCATTGACCACTTGTGTCGCGGTCACTTGCGGCGCGGTTCCCTGACCACCTTCGAAACTCACGGTCGCACCATTTGCAAAGGCTGTTCCGGTCAATGTTACATTTACCATTGTATTTGCCGCCGCGGTGTTTGGGGTAATGCTCAACAGGTTCAATTGAGGTGTGGGCGTAATCGTAATAGTTGCCAGTGAAGTGGCAGTTGCAGGTGCGGTTGTGGGAGTAACAGTCGATGTCGCGGGTGCAGTTGTCGTAGTCGGCAGAGGAGTCAAAGTGACGACTGTCGCTGTGGGTGTAATCGGTGTGAACGTAAGCGTTGGCAACACAGTCGCCGTGACTGAGGTCGGCGATGGGATCGGTGAAGCTGTCGGTGTAATGACGATCGGGCTGCCGAACTCTCTCCAGCCCAAGTCGGGAGCCGCACCGATAAATCCAGTGAGGGGATTCGGCGGAACCAACTCGCCGTTGGCGGCTGCATATTGTGTGACACCTTTATCAATCGCTGGGGATGTACCTTGAAGCAAAAGACCGCTGAAATCATCGTCCACTGTTTCCCAAGTTCCATCCGAACCTGGGTTGGGCATGGCTGCAAAAAGCGGGTCCTGTCCGGTAATGATTCCTACCCCTAACGTGGTTTGATCGGCGTCCAATGCGTTATTGAAAAATAAGGTATAGGCGACCGCGGCATTGAACCCAGGTGGGCCTTGTACCTTCCAAACACCGCGCCCAGCCGAATTCGTAATAATGTTATTGATGGCAACCAGATTATCCCCGCCAGAAATGCCATGGTTGTTTCCGTAAAACGTATTGTTGATCACGCGGATAGCTTCGACCATGTCCGCGCCGGAATAGTCTTCCACTGTGTTCGCGTTGGGCATGAGTCCAATCCCAGCCTTTTGGCTGTTGGCGATCAAATTGCCCACAAGCACAAAACGACGGTTGGTGTCTTGCGGATCGCCCGGAAAGTCAACAAACTGGACACCGTCTTCACGACTTCCGATGATCATATTATTCCAGATGTCGATCTCCACGGGGGCGGGGGGAGAAGGTTTATCCTGTAAATTCACTTCGACCCCATCATCGGCTGCGTACATGATGCGGTTGTTTTCGATGAGTAGCGGTCGGTCAATGGCATCCAAATGGATGGCATCATCGCTGGCTTTGAAGTAAACATTGTTGCGATTTGCCCCGCCTGAACCCCACTGATAGTTTACTTGAATGCCAGATGAATTGAAAAAGTTGAGTTCAGTCGTAAATGGCGAAGACGCCTGAATACCGTTCAGTCCATTTCGAATCACAAAGCCGCGAATAATGGGCATCTGTGTCAGGTTGGCTGGGATAGTGATGGTCGCTGTCCCTGCACCGCCATCGATGATAGTGGCGTTATTGGCAGGGTTGGCTGCATCAAATGTTTCAGCAGTGAGCGTCACAGCTCGATCCAGGATCACGTTCTCGGTATATGTCCCGGTCCGCACTTGAATAATGTCACCGGCTTTCGCCGCACTAATCGCTGCCTGGATGGTCGGATAATTATCAGGCACTTTGATGAGGTTTACAGCTTGTTCCCGGCGGTTGAGTGCCAATACCCCAGCCGCGACGCCAATTAAAACAATACATACAATAATCGCAGCGATTGCCCAGAGGTTTCGGTCAATGGGTCGGTCAAAATACATTTGTGCCTCCATGCTCCCATGGTACAGAATGAATTGATCACAAAAGAATCGTTTTTGCTCGAAAAATCGTCCGCCTAATAATGTTTTCCAGAGAAGCACTACCAACAGTCTTCCTTACCGCAAGGCGCGGGAAAAGGCTGTTTCATATTGTAAAACGATTTGAAGGATGAATTGTTCTACCCGAATTAGCCGTACATAACACAGACGCTTATATGTTTTACTGCTGAATGAGTGTGTTTTTAAGCTCCTTTCAGTGGAGACTCATGTTTTTTGTTTAGGATTAATTAAATGCAATGGGGTGCATTCAACATCGCTCCAACCTCGGTTTGAAAATTCTAAAGAAAATTGAAAGGAGTAAAAGTATGTTTGTGACTCGAACTTCATGGCAGCGCTCGATCATCGTTTTGCTATTGCTAGCTTTCGGCTTTATGACGATAGCAGCCGCACCTGCGCAGGCCCTCCCAGATGTGATCTCGTTACCGAACGGTTTTCAGCCGGAAGGCATTGCGGTCGGGAAAGGCAGCACTTTTTATGTAGGTTCGATCCCCACCGGCGCGATCTATCGCGGCGACCTGCGGACAGGTGAAGGGGTTATCCTTGTCCAGCCACAGGCAGGACGCAATGCAATTGGACTCAAATATGACGAACGGACAGGCCTGCTCTTTGTGGCAGGCGGACCGACGGGTTATGCTTATATCTACGATGGTGAAACTGGCGCGAATGTTGCCGCCATCCAATTGACGACTGCCTCGCCTCGTTTTATCAATGATGTCGTTGTGACCAGGGATGCAGCCTACTTTACGAATTCCAACCAAGCAGAGTATTATCGCGTTCCACTTGCCAATAACGGTGAACCATTAGGGACCAGTCAGATGATCCCTCTCAGTGGCGATTATCAATTTGACTCATCCCCCGGTGCTTTCAATGCCAATGGGATTGCTGCGACGCCCGATGGCAAAACCTTGATCATCGTCAATAGTTCAGATGGCGCACTTTATAATGTGGATCCTTTGACAGGTGTTGCAACACAGATCGATCTTGGCGGCGACTCCGTGCCCAACGGTGATGGCATTTTGTTGCAGGGAAAAACATTGTATGTGGTACAGAATTTCTTGAATCAGATTGCTGTTGTGGAATTGAACTCTGAACTTACTGCCGGTACCATTGTCGATACCATTACCAGTTCCTCGTTCGGCATCCCCACTACGATTGCCCGATTTGGCAATGCGCTGTACGCGGTCAATTCTCACTTTGATACACCGCCCACACCGGATACCGAATATGAGGTAGTCCGCGTCATCAGATGACAGAC
>DASWEH010000171.1:0-3908 GCA_036394895.1 Anaerolineales bacterium | reverse complement strand
TACCCCAAAACTCCGAAGCACTCGACCTGGATAATGATGGCGTTCCTGATCCGCGTGATCACAATGGCGGCAACAATGGGAATGAGGGTGGAGGTGGCGGTGGAGGTGGTCCTGTTCCGGCGTTGCCCGGGCTCGTAGGTTGGGGTGATTATTTTGGTCCAGATGGTATCCCCAGCGGTTTGCCGTTTATTGGACCAATTAAGAAATGGGGCGTGTGGTATGACGCTCCTTTACATGGTTGTGAATTTGCTGACCCAAAGTATAAAAATCATGCAGGGTTTGATTTTCCTGTAAATACTGGCACACCGTTGTATTCAACGATGGGCGGTCAGGTGATTTGGACCGAATATACAAAAGGTGGCTGGGGCAGGTTGCTCATTATCCAGAATGGTGATTATCAGATCTGGTACGCCCACATGACAGAATTTGCTGTTGTGCCAGGCGAAATCGTTGAGCCTGGTCAGCTTGTCGGCACAAGTGGCGGCGATTCAGAAAATGATAACCAGGCAGGGAATAGTTCAGGTCCCCACTTGCACTACGGTATCAAAAAGAGGACGGGACCTGACTCCTATGTGTGGATGGATCCTGCCGATTATTTTGACATCACTGGATTAACTCCATGGGGATGTGCTGATTAGGTGCAATATGGCAACTCGCGTTGGTCCTGCTATCTTTGAAGATCATGTTTCCATTGAAGTGTGGCCCGGGTCGTGGACGGACACTTTTGTTCTTCCCGTTCGGCATGATGCTGCTTTGCCGCCTTGGGATTATGCCGAAGTGGTTAAAACCACTATGCCAGTTCTCAAAGAAATGCGCAAAGGTGTGGCGTCGCTTTGGGTCCCTGTAATGGCTCCAGGCGCATGGTATTTTGAAGAAGTGAAATACGCCTTGCGGGATGCCAGAATCGCCGTCGCTGTTACTAATGGAAGAGATCAATTGCCTCGTGCAATTGATTTTTCTGTAATACCCGGCATCAGGGAAATACCGAGTCCTCCTGGACTTCCTGTTGAGGAATTGCCTACTTGCAGATTGCACGAACGGACTGTGCGCTGCTTGCTTACTATGGCTCGCATGACTGTTGCTTACACCAGTGAGGTAGCTGGTACCTGCATGATGGGTGAAACCAACTGTCGGGAGTCATTGCAAGAACTGAAAGATTTGGGATATATCGAGTATCACAAGCATGATCCTTTTATCGACTCTCATCTAATGTCTGCCAGGCAGATGTCTGGCATCGGTGAAAAAAAGGATAACGAGATATTTCCTTACTGGAGAATTAGACGGCCCGGAGTATCGGCGGCGTTGAGGTATTGGGGTGTCCCTGCTGGGATGCCTTTCAACTTTCGCTCCGAAAGAAATAAGTTGCGGGATAGCGAACATAGGCGAAGATCTCGACAATGGCCAGCATGGTTAAAGAAAGCTTTACCTCACGCCACTATATACGCAGGATGGAATGAGGTTGGAGTTCCTGGATTAGGAGCTAATCCTGACTCTTTAGCTTGGGGTGAAATGAATGGTGTAGAGACTCTGTTTTGGATGGAGGTAGAAAGTGGAAAGTCCTCCCGGCAGCTTATCCTGGATAAGACAGTATCTCGCTGGCAAAAGGCCACAACCTACGCTGAATACTTGGATATTCACTTGGTTTTTGTTTTTCTAGGTCGATCCTGGGTAAGAAGTGCGGCGCGGATGGCCTTCATGGCTGTTCCCAAATCGTGCGCCGTTGTTGTTGCGGATTGGTCTGCAAAAAACTTTGGACAATTGCCGTATCCTAAATGGGGCGAAGTAGTGTTTGAATAAGGAAAAACTATTTTACGGGCATTCCACTTCCATAGTATGTAGTTTCTTTCACTGGTGCCTAAATAGCGTCTAAAACCCCATTTCTCGCGCGTTCGGACAATACTTGGTTTTGTGCCCCGACTTCCCACATATCTGACAAGGCACAGGAGGCGGGAATGGGTCGTTCCTGTGCTTATAATCGTCCCATAAGGACACAATGGGAACATAGATAAAGTGGTAAAACCACCATCGGATATTGAACATCATCGACAATTTTACGCCTCAACCACAGAAAATATGCCTTCTAGCGAGTTGTAAAGCAGTTGTAGGTTTTTTGATCTGGATGGTACATATAATAGAGTTGAACTCGGTTTACTGCTTGGCATAAGCAGCAAGACCTCCCCAAGGCGATGACTTGGGGAGTGTTGTTTATGTAAAAGTCACACTCAGCTTCTATAGATTTGAAGTACGGGCGAAATGATGCAAAATTACAAAATACCCCTTTTTGAGACCATAATTATTCTGCTTACTATCAGTGGAACCTTGCAGGCGTGCTCACCCGCCCAAAGTGTTTCGACTTCACTTGTCAGTACACCAGCGCAGGACAAGTATACAGAAGCCTTCATAACATATGTGAGGCAATTAGAACAGGAGGGATTGACCACTGCAAAAGAAATACGAGTTGAAGAAAGCCAACCGTTTATTTTTATCCTCAAACCCCAAAGTAAGGAAATAACAGACGAAGATGTGAAGGATGTTACACAGCTTGCACTACGCACCGTTAGCGTGTTTGATAGTGCGGGAGGTCTTAAGCACGATGACATTGATATAGCTTTTCATCGCCCGACGGAGCAAAAAATTCTACTCATCAAACGTCATAATCTGCCAGAAGTGCTGAGTTCGGATATTTATGGGGAAGTGACTATTTCCATTGATAAAACCTATTTCACAAGCCTGATCAATTTGGCGGGACCCGCTAAAAATGGAAGTCAGGAATTTGCAGATGCCTGGTCTGTTGTCCAAGCAATCTGTCTTGCTTATGCAGGAGATTTTCAGGACAGCGACCCAGTTTGTAATATTATTTCAGCCAACGCCGCAGTCGGGTGGGTTGGAATGCAAGGGAAACAAGCGGCAGACCTCATCAACAGCTATGGTATGACGCAGCTAGAGTACCTGGGAAATAACGATTATCGCTATCGCTTTATCCGTTTTGTTTATGAAGAATTTCTTCCTGAGAAACATACGTACTGACACTCTCCCACGGCTAAAGCCTGTGACGCGGCCGGCTCTTGGTACCACATTGACTTACCCATCTTTTCGAGCCCGATTTCGCTGTCGCTTTTGACCCTGTTCGCGCTCGGCTCGCTTGGCATGTGGTTTTTTTGCGACCGCTGTCTCGCGTTTGCCACCGGCACGCGGCTGCTTCCGCCGCATTGCCTCATAAGCCTCGACTGCCTGCTTGATTTGGCGACGTTTCACCTCTGGTATGACCTCGACGAACACAGCCACGACTACACCGGTCCAGAGGGACCAACCGAGCGCGAGGAGTAGGTCCGCCAAGAGTCCGAGAGGCTCGCCGGGCAGCGACGATGCCAGAACGTATCCGCCGATGTGAGCGGCCAGACCAACCACGAAACCAACCACAAGGCTCTGGTACAGAAGGCGCGGCCCGGAAACAGACTGCTTCAGTTCCGACAGGTGCTCCTCCATCCATTCCACCGTCGATTCATCAGTGAACAAGTCTGTAACATCATTTCTTTCCTGATTTTCGGTCATTGACGCACCTCCAAAAATATGTCGACTCATTCGTGAGTTGCCCAAGCCAAACTGAAAGGCAAGCAGACAACATTCATTTCGCGGTTCTTGATGAAATCAAGAAGCTGTGATGGTTGGCCGCCTAACGGCTCGCGTTACCCGCTGGTGGGCGGGGCGAGGCAATGCTATTTTGGTGGAACCAACTTGAAGCCACACAAACTGCCTGAAAACGCGCAGACTCCCACTTGTCCGGTGCACGCTGTGTTGGGCGGCAGTAAGTGCCAGAGATTCATTTCTTTTGGCGGAGAACTTCGTACCGTGTGAGTACGATTCCAGAGCCTTTCCATGTCTGTGTATCTAAAAGTCGAAACGAAACC
>DASWEH010000170.1:0-4406 GCA_036394895.1 Anaerolineales bacterium | reverse complement strand
GATCATCCGAAAGTGATGATCTTCAAGAAGAACAAAGACTTCAACATTACGCAGGTGCAGTCCATCCTTAGCACTGCGGATTTGACAAAGGTCATTCACCTCTTGCCGCGCGAATTCAGCAGCTACCGCAGTTTGCTTTTGCCTGCGGACAAGCTCGTCCAACAATACGCGGGTGGAACATGGTCTGACTTGTTTAACTATGATTGGATACAAAATCGCTACCCGGTTTTGGGACTGGTGATCTGGTATTTCTTCATCTTTATCCTTGGATTGGCTATCTATCCACTGACGCGGCTGGCCATGCCCGGGCTCGCCGACAAGGGCTACCCTCTCAGTCGCATATTGGGGTTGGTTCTGTTTGGGTATCTCGCCTGGATAGCCGGTTCTGCCGGTATTCCTTATACACGTATCACGATCGCGATTATCTTTGGCTTGCTCCTCATTCTAGGTGCGTGGCTTGCCTACTATCAGCGCCTAGAATTGCGCGCAGAATGGCAGACCAACCGCAAATACTTTTTGATGATCGAAGGTCTCTTCCTGGCGTTCTTCCTGATTGACCTGATCATCCGCATCGGCAATCCCGATCTTTGGCATCCTGCCAGAGGCGGCGAGCGCCCGATGGATTTCTCTTATTTCAACGCAGTGCTCAAAAGCACAGTATTCCCGCCTTATGATCCCTGGTTTGAGGGCGGATATATTAACTATTATTATTATGGCTTTGTGCTGGTGGGCACGCCAGTGAAGCTACTGGGTATTGTCCCTTCGATTGCGTACAACTTTATTTTGCCCACGTTGTTTGCGATGGTTGGCGTGAGCGCGTTTTCACTCGGCTGGAATCTACTCACAAAAGATCAAGTCGAAAGCGAGGCAAATGAAACACTAGCACTGATCAGTGGAATTGCCGCATCCTTCCTCACCATCCTTCTCGGCAATCTTGGCACGATTCAACTTATCTATCAAAAATTACAGGAACTGGGCGCAGCCGGCACGTTTCATTGGGATAATACCCTCTTTCAGCGTTGGACCTGGGCGATTCAGGGATTCATCCTGACTCTCAAAGGATTCTCGCTCCCCATCGGACCTGGAGACTGGTACTGGAATCCGAGCCGCGTCATCCCTCCGGGTGGAGGCAACGAGATCACCGAGTTCCCACTATTCACATTTATCTACAGTGATTTGCACGCGCATATGATCGCCATTCCGCTGGCATTGCTGGCAGTGAGTTGGGGACTCGCCGTCGTAGCGGGTCGCCCCCAATGGCGAAACCCATTATCGGCTGCGTGTGGGCTCATTGTGGGTGGCCTCATCATTGGTGCGTTTTATCCTGCTAATCTTTCCGATACTTACACTTATTTGCTCATCGGCATGATTGCAATTGGATATGCAATATTTTCTTATACAAATACATCCTCCCTGCTTCGTCGAATCGCTCTGGCGGTTGGCGCGCTGATCGCTTTGTTCCTTCTCTCGCATTATCTATATGAACCCTACCGTGCCTGGTACAGCCAGGCATATAGCGCGCTCGACGCATGGAACGGGCCATTCACACCGCTTGGATCTTATCTCACCCATTGGCTCGTCTTCCTGTTTATTGTTGTTTCGTGGATGGCCTGGGAAACGCACGAGTGGATGGCTTCTACTCCCGTTTCGGCATTGCGAAAGCTACGACCTTATGCGTTATTGATCGAAGGTACGCTGGTGGTATTTGCGTTGGCGTTGCTTGTTCTCGCTTATAAAGGAATAAGCATCGGATGGATTGCATTACCTATTGCAATATGGGCTGCCGTATTATTGCTGCGCCCGAATTTGCCTGATGCAAAACGATTCGTATTGTTTCTCATCGGCACCGCATTGTTGATTACAATCGTTGTCGAAGTGGTCGTGGTGCGCGGTGACATCGGACGTCAGAACACGATCTTCAAGTTCTATATGCAAACATGGATCTTGCTGGCGGTCAGTGCGGGCGCGGCGTTCGCCTGGACGTTGCCCGGATTCTTCAAATGGCTGTTGGGCTGGCGCGCTTTCTGGCAGACGGCAATGATTTTCCTCTTGGCAGGTGCAGCATTATTTACGGTAAGCGCCACGGCCGGGAAAATGCGTGATCGTTGGATCATAGAAGCTCCTCGCACACTTGACTCGATGACCTTCATGAAATATGCACAATACGATGACTTTGGTCAGCGCCTGGATTTAAGCGAAGACTATAATGCCATCCGCTGGATGCAGGACAACGTGAAGGGCTCACCAGTCATCGTGGAAGCGAATTGTTCCGAATATCGCTGGTGCACGCGCTTCACGATTTATACTGGGTTGCCGGGTGTCGTGGGCTGGAACTGGCATCAACGTCAGCAACGTGTCCTTCAAACACTATGGGTTGAAGATCGCGTGAACGCTGTTGGCAATTTCTATAACAGTCGTGATACTGAGTCGGCTCGTGAGTTTCTCAAAAAATACAATGTGCGTTACATTGTTGTTGGCCAGTTGGAGCACGCAGCCTATACACAGGAAGGCCTTGCCAAATTCAAACTCTTTGATGGGAAATACTGGAAAGCGGTTTATCATGATGGAGACACAGTGATTTATGAGGTAGCGCAGTAGGTAGGACTCACTGTCCATCTTTAAATGGGAGAGAGGAAACGTTTTATGATCTATCACATTACTTCACGTTCAGCATGGACTGAAGCTCGTCAGAGTGGCGAATACCGCGCTGAGAGTCTGGAGAGCGAAGGATTTATTCATTGCTCAACTGGCTCGCAAGTTTTGCCAGTTGTTGAAAAATTTTATAGAGGACAACGCGGTCTGCTTCTGCTGAAGATCGATCCTGCGCTTCTTTCTTCGGACTTGAAGTGGGAACCGCCCTCCGGTGGAACACCTCCGCCCGGCGTTCCCCAGGGAGATCTCTTCCCTCACATTTATGGTCCCCTCAATTTGGAGGCTGTGGTAAAAGCAGTTGACCTTGAATCAAACCCGGATGGACATTACAATCTTTCCATAGACCTCTAGTTCACTCCACATGACTGCCTTCATCTCCTGGACCATTCTCATCACCCTCCTCGGCTGGCTGACGTTCCCGCTGGCTTATTATCTCTTCCCGGCATTGAATGATCGCGGCTATACATTGGCGCGCGCCTTTGGCTTGTTGATCTGGGCGTATATCTTCTGGTTGTTTGCATCCTTTGGCATCGCGCAAAACGATATAGGCGGACTGCTGTTAGGACTCGTTATCCTGGGGGGATTAAGCATCTGGGCCTTCCTAAAATGCCAATCGGAAATTCGAGATTGGCTCAGTCAGCATCGTCGACTGATTATTACAACAGAAAGTTTTTTCCTCATCGCTTTCGCGCTCATGGCATTTGTCCGTGCCACGAACCCCGAAATGTTCACCGCAGGCGGTGAAAAATGGATGGAAACAGCATTCATTACTGCTATTTTGCATTCGCCGACCTTTCCTCCGCATGATCCCTGGCTTTCGGGCTATGCCATTTCCTACTATTACTTTGGTTATGTGATGACAGCTATGCTGGCGAAATTTACAGCCACTTCTGCCAGTGTGGCTCATAACTTGATGCTTTCCCTGATCTTCAGCTTGAGCGCGATTGGGGCCTATGGATTGTTATACAATCTTCTAACTGCTTACCGCCAGTGGAAAGGTGAGAATCAGCAACGAGGAGTTTTCCCTGCGCTAGGGGCCTTTCTTGCTCCTTTATTTTTATTGATCGTGAGCAATCTGGAAGGCTTTTTTGAGTCTTTGCATCGAAGGGGCATCGGCTGGACATTTCACTCAGATGGCACAGCCACCTCATCGTTTTGGCCCTGGCTGAACTTGCAGGTGCTAACCGATCCGCCCGCTCAGCCGTTGAAATGGGCACCGGACCAATTTTTCTGGTGGTGGCGCGCCTCACGAGTCTTGCAGGACTACGATTTGAACAATGCTCGTTTAGAAGTCATCGATGAGTTCCCGTTCTTCTCTTACCTGCTCGGAGATGTACATCCGCATGTGCTGGCGATGCCATTCAATTTGCTGGCGATTGCTGTGGCATTGAATATTTTTTTGGGTGGATGGCGCGGCACAATAAACCTGTTCTTTGGTCAACTCAAGATCAACAAAACGGGGTTCTTCAGCATAGCGCTGGTGTTGGGTGGATTGGCTTTCCTCAATACCTGGGATATCCTTCCTGGCACCGCGCTGATCGTTTTCAGTTACGCATTGGCTCGCGTACGTGAGGCCGGCTGGAGTTGGGAGAGGATCGAAGATATCTTATTGCTCGGAATCCCGGCGGGCATCACGGCATTCGTGATGTATCTTCCGTTTTATATCGGCTTCGATTCCCAAGCTGGCGGTATCCTGCCGAATTTTATGTATCCAACCCGCGGGGCGCATTTATGGGTGATGTGGGGTGCCCTTT
>DASWEH010000169.1:0-8934 GCA_036394895.1 Anaerolineales bacterium | reverse complement strand
CGCGTCCAAACACGGTGGGTGCAGTTTGCGGCGCATCGCCGCCCGGGGCCGCCACATTAACTGGGGAGCCAACGTTGGAATAACTGGCAAGGGTGTTGACACCCAATGCCGAAACTGTGACAACGCCTGGCAATTCTGCGGGCGTCACACGACAATTATTACGCACGTCACGCACCACAGCGGTATCTGGGGGCCAATCCGGGCTAATGGTATCTTCAGTCGGATGACCGAGATCCTGCGCTTCATTACCAGCCGCAGCGACAATGACCACACCACGCTGCTGGGCATAGCGTGCGGCGTTCTGAAGGTCCTTGAGGATGGCGCGCTGACCTGCCTCATTGGCACAGAAGTAGAGATACGGATCGGCAAACAGGCTCAGGTTGACCACATCCAGATGCTGGTCTCCGGCATAGCGCAGCGCAGCCGCCACAGAATCGGCGAAACAGAAGCCAGCGATGGTGCAGGCTTTCAATGCCACAATGGTGGCTTCAGGCGCAACGCCTACAATCCCAATTCCGTTCTCACGGGCAGCAATTGTGGTCGACACGTGCGTGCCATGACCCTGCAGATCCTGCACAGCTGCTTTGTTTGAGCAATCACCGTTAGCAATCTCTTGCGGGTCAGCGGTGGGTGTCGTGTCATAGATAAAGGAACATGAGCGGTCTTCATCGATGGCTCCAGCCAGATCGGGATGGGTGAAGTCTACGCCGCCATCGATCACGCCCACGGTCACGCCTTTGCCGGTGGCTTTGGCATTCGCGGCGGTGGCATGGATGACTTCCATATCCCATTGGCAGGCGGACAAGGGATCGGTGCCGCTGTTGGCAGGATAGGAGTTGACACAGCGGTTGTGCGCATCTGCTTCATCGATCAACGCAGCGGTATCTGCCGAAGCGGGCAGCACACCGAACAGACTGATCATCATAATAAGTGTCACGAACAGGATAAAAGACTTTTTGAGTTTCATACGGTTAAACTCTCCTCATTGGTAAAATAAATTGTTCTTTCCAACTCCTCGAGTATCCACCGGAATGGTATTTGAACCTGTGCACCTCCTTGCCCTTCCATGCCAGCTGAGGTTGAGTCTTACAGCGGCTGGATTTGTCGCGCCAGACGGTACGCATCCGGCTTACGTGACAGTGAGCTTGTAGCGCTTCTAGTTAAGTTTCTCAACCTACCCCTCATTATATCTATCCGAATTCAAAAGGCAAGCCTATGTAACCAATTGATACCCTTTTTGGTAAAAATGGAATGTACTCCTCTACAGAATGACAGTATGGATATTCTTCGGCCGTATCCCTTAGCGACAGATTGATCGAAAGACATAGATGTATGCGCCTCCAACAAAACACTTGTGGACGCTCATTACCGCACTGAGATGGAAAAAGGATTGGTCTGATCCAGCGCTCCCTGAGCAATCTGACTTCGAGGAGGGTTTCACTTTGGAATTATTCCTACCTGCTCTCGTGATTGCAAGTAATCCAAAAGGGCTTGATACTCAGTAATTACACTACCTTATATGCAAAATTGGTAATCGCCAGTAAGGTGACAGGTAACCGAACCCTACTGGGCTCGTCATGTTTTTGAGATTTTTTAATTGCACATTTTCCTGTTTTAAGCGATAATTGAAGCATCCCATTGTAGACGCTCAACATAATCTATCCACCGGCGGCGGAAATAAAAAGTTCGGAGGGTTTTGTGGCAAAAGTAATGTTTGCGCGTCTCTGTAAAGAGATCAAAAAGAATCAGCAGAGTGGGCTGTATTCTTTGATAGCGAGTTTTGCTCATATTAAATTGACGAAGGGTCCTGTTGGCTTTGTCTGTGTTGTCTACTGGGAGAGGGCGGATGAAACGTTTCATCAATCCTTTGCGCTTATGGATGAGATGGACAACCTCCTGGATGAAATGCCCTCCACCGAATGTGTGTTGACCACGCAAGGGGAAAATATCGGTACTGCTTTTTTCTATGCAAGCTTCCCGCGGGCTGGGTGTTATCGCATCAGCGTGTATCAAAACGGTGTTTGCATTGAAACCATTCCCCTGCAGGTAATGGAAGCTTCACAAATCAGCGACAGTCACCTGACTCGCTTCGCCCCGTTTGAGAGTGCCGCACCGGGTTGAAACCAAACTCAGTCCAAGGCTAGGGCAAGGCGGCTTATCTATCTGGCAAGTGACCCATGTTCAAGTTACTGGCCAGCTCGAGCAGGGCTTTATGCTCTCCCGGGGTAATAAGTTCTTGTCCCTCCAGAATATCAAGCAGATGCTCCAATTCAGAAAACACGAGTTCACCGAAACGGATCATTTTTTCCACCACAATATAGGAATCCGAATAAGAATCTGGAGTTGCCATGGCTGTGCCTTATGATATTGATAAATGGCGCTTGTATATACTGCTTAGTATCGCGCAAAAGGAGGTTGAAAGTCAATAGGTCTAGAGAAGGTCTTTCAGAAAATCTATAAACGCCAGAGGGGAGTCCATCGTTATGAAACGAAAATAGGTTAAAATGATCCAGGGTGAGCAGAAAGATAACTCTTTCCTGCTATGGGGAACTCTCCTCTACACAGTTCCATGGAAAGAAACGAGGGTGGCTCAGCCTGTTTTTCGCAATGCTATTGAATGGTTATTTAAGATAGTTACTCATATACTAAAGCCTGAGGGGAATATTTCTGATTCATTCTGAAAGCTCGACTGTGTGCTTGCAGCCTGGGCGATGGAGCTTAAAATAAAGCGGATGTTTGAAATCCTTGAAAATGGCCACCCCATTTTCTGGACAGCGGCGGGGATTGGCTTGATTGGCTTGCTCGGTATCATTGATACGCTGACAGGCAATGAAATCACTTTCTCGTTATTTTACATTGCACCCATCGTTGTGGTCACCTGGGCGGTCAACCAAAATGCAGGGTTACTCATGTCCCTGTTGAGCGCCCTCACCTTACTGGGCGCCGAGATCGCCTCCGGACAGATCTATTCCAACCGGAGCATTTATATAGCGAACACGCTCATCCGGGCTGGATTTTATACCATCGTTACATATCTGGTAGCTCAATTACATGAGGCACGCCAAGAGGAACAGTTGGCTGCCCGCACCGATTTCGTCACAGGGGCCGCGAACGCACGTTATTTTCATGAATTGCTACAAATGGAGATCAACCGCATCCACAGATACCCACATCCCATCACGGTGGTCTACATTGATATCGATAACTTCAAGCTGGTGAATGATCTGTTTGGACACGAGATTGGCGATGAAGTGCTGCGTAGCATTGCCAACGAGCTAAAAGCTCAACTACGCCGTACAGATGTGGTGGCACGCGTGGGAGGCGACGAATTTGCTCTGCTATTGCCATCCACTCACCAGCCGGAAGCAAAAGTGGTGATTTCCAAGGTTCAGACAAATCTGACTGAGATGTTGAAACAGAGCAATTGGCCTGTTACCCTCAGCATGGGCGCGGTCACCTGTGTATCCCCTCCACACTCCCCCGAACAACTTCTCAACATGGCTGATGAGCTCATGTACCAAGTCAAAAACAGCACCAAGAATGATGTCCGCTTCTTTACATGGGGAAGAAAAGTATACTAGACTTGTTGTGATAGACTTTCACCAAACGTAGAACCACAGGAGAGGCCCATGTCGAACATTCGAATCTGTGTTGCTGGCGCGACGGGCTGGGCAGGCTCCGCGCTTTCGAAAGGGATCGTGGAAGCGCCTGACCTGGAATTGGTCGCGGCGATTTCAAGAAGCAACGCAGGGAAAGTTTTAGGAGATGTTTTGCAGATACAAGGATTGACCACTCCCATCTTTGGAACAGTCTCTGAAGCGCTCCAAACTCAACCGGATGTTTTTGTGGAATACACCAAACCCGATGCGGCAAAATCTCATATTTTGTCCGCGCTGAAAGGTGGTGCTCACGTTGTTGTAGGTACATCTGGACTCAGTGATGAGGATTATCAAGAGATCGCTCAGGCTGCACAGGAAGCCCAGCGAGGCGTCCTGGCAGTGGGAAACTTTGCACTAACCGCGGTCCTGCTTCAAAAGTTTGCCGAGATTGCAGCCCGGTACATCCCGCACTGGGAGATCATTGATTACGCCCATTCTGATAAAAGAGATGCGCCGAGCGGAACAGCGCTTCAATTGGCAAACCGCCTTTCCAAGGTGCGCGAATCGCAACTGGATGTTCCTCTGGATCAAGTGCAAGGTCCAAAAGAAAGCCGCGGCATACGGCTACAGGGATCGCAAGTGCATTCCGTACGCCTCCCAGGTTATGTCATTTCAGTGGATGCCATCTTCGGTATGCCAGACCAGAAACTGATCCTGCGTTACGAATCGGGCACAAGCGCGGAACCTTATGTGAATGGCGCGCTGCTCGCCATCCGAAACGTTGGTAGATTGGTTGGACTCCATCGCGGGCTGGATAGTGTGATGGAATTCTAAAATTGCCCTTGATGTGTTTTTTTGTTCACCAGGGCAGAGCAGTTTACTTCAACAAATACTCTTCGATCATCTGCACCAGCTTCTTCAAGCTGACCGGTTTTGCGAGGTAATCGGTGGCACCTGCCGCCAGGCAACGTTCACGGTCACCGCGCATTGCCAATGCAGTCAGCGCAATAATCGGGGTAGTGCGGAAATCGGGGTCAGCGCGCAGGCGGCGAGTCGCTTCCAATCCATCCATGCTTGGCATTTGAATGTCCATCAGAATGAGGGCAGGGTGTTTATCTTTTGCCAAATCAATTCCGGCGAGTCCATCCGAAGCAGTGATGACCTGATATCCGGCCATTTCCAGATAATCAACGATCATCATAGTCACTTCTTTCGTGTCTTCGACGAGCAGGATGACAGGTCTATCTTTCTGATCTGGTTTGATCGCCCGAAACTTTCCGGTACTCTTCAATCGCAACATGGCATCGGTCGCTAATGCAGGCTCCCACGGCAAAATCACAGTGAAGCGACTACCTTCGCCGGGCTGGCTCTCCACCGCGACACTGCCTCCATGCAAACGCACCATCTGTGCGACCAATGTCAGACCGAGTCCTGTGCCCGTCACCTCACGATCCAAACCAGAATCCAACTGCACGAAGGGCCGGAACAAACGCGTAAGATTACTTTCGCTGATCCCAATGCCATTATCCCAAACCGTCATCAGGATCCGTTTCTCTTCACGATCCGTTTCAACTTCAAGCCCAAGTTTTCCATTTTCAGGCGTGAACTTGACGGCATTGCTCAAGAGGTTTACCAGGATCTGTTTAAGCCGGCGTTCGTCCACCCAGATCGGGCCAATCTCATCCTTGATCTTCAAGGTCACCTGCTGATTCTTTTTATGGGCCAGTTCATTGACCATGCGCAAGCTTGCCTGACAAACTTGTCTTAAGTCAGCCTCGTTGATATTCAGTACAATTTGCCCCGCTTCGATTTTCGCAAGGTCGAGAATGTCGTTGATGAGAGACAACAGATGATTTCCGCTTTCGCTGATCATCCCAATATATTTTTGCTGTTTCTCATTGAGCGGACCAGAAGTTAATTCAGTCAGGCTCTCCGAAAGGCCGAGAATGGCATTGAGCGGTGTGCGCAGTTCATGGCTCATGTTGGCAAGGAACTCATCTTTGGCACGCAGGGCGCGTTCGAGTTCCTCTGTCCGCTCCTCTACGCGTTGTTCCAATTCGGCATTCAATTTTCTTATTTCATCTTCTGCCTGCTTACGCTTAGTAATATCGAATTTGAGCCCCTGCCAATATAACGGTTTTCCATTGTGATCCCGAACAAGAACAGTCTGATCCTGAAACCAGACCACATGTCCATCCTGTGCCAGCATTCGATATTCCATCTCAAAGGGTTGGCTGGTCAGATCACTCCGTTCAACGCCTGCTAACACAGCCTCACGGTCATCTGGGTGAATCCTCTTTTGCCAGAATTCCGGGTCTGATAACCATTCCTCCGGCCTATAGCCGAGGATCGTCTGAATCTGCGGACTAACATAGGTGGTGCTGCTCATCTTATTGACCGGGTTCACATAAACAATGATGGGAAGCTGCTCCACCAGCAATCGATATCTCAATTGAGCTTCACGATGCGAACGCCTGGTCTCTGCATCTCGGAGTTCACGCTCAATCGCAGGCACCAGCCGCGCTAACTTATCTTTAAGCAGGAAGTCATGCGCTCCAGCTTTCAAGGCAGTTACGGCGGTCTCCTCACCGATGGTACCCGAGATGACTAAGAATGGAATATCAAGACCACTATCCTTCAGAACTCTCAAGGCAGACATCGCGCTAAAGTTCGGCATCGAGTAGTCGGACAGAATGATATCCCATGTGCCGTGCGCCAGTGCCTGCTGCATCGCTGGTTTTGTTTCCACACGTTCAAATTCAAGCATATGCCCACCGCGCCTGATTTCCTGCACGATCAATTCGGCATCATCTTCTGAATCTTCAACAATCAAAATTCGTAATAGGAATTTCATCATAGGTATAGAGGAATTTGCAGGAGGCAAGTCAGGAAATTACCCCCGTCTATCACCAGGAGCCATGTTACGGTCTTATCGCTGTCTGCATAAATCATACCATTATTGTCTGAATTTATACACTATTCCATGCCTATATACTTCCGTATGAACGGACATCCAATGGTGGCCCCTGACAGGCTGAGTTGCTCAAACCTAGTGATAAAGAGGACCTCTCTGCCGAATCGCTTCGTACACAATTAGCGCTGTGGAAACCGAAACATTCAAAGCGTTGACCTTGCCCATCATCGGGATCTTGACCTTTACATCCGCATGTGACATCCAGAAATGCGTCAGCCCTTCATCTTCCGTGCCCAGGGCGATAGCAACAGGCTCGCGCAAATCGACAGCCGAATAAATGACGTCAGCCGCGGGGGTAGCTGCGAGCACTCGGATCTTTTGCGACCTGAGCCACTCCAACGCCGACGCGTTATCGCATTCCACAGTGGGGACGCTGAACACTGCGCCTCGGCTGGCACGCACGACATTCGGATTCCATATGTCCACCTGCGGGTCACAGACCAGCACTGCATCGACACGCACGGCATCTGCCGTGCGTAGGATCGCTCCAAGGTTGCCAGGCTTCTCTATCGATTCGGCAACGATCACTAATGGTGAGTCGCTTAATTTCAAACCGTCAAGCGAGACAGACGGAATGGGAAAGACGCCTAACCAACCATCAGGATTCTCTCGGTACGACATCTTCTCGAAGACTGCACGGTTAACAGTAATCGTCTCAGTATCGACAAAGCCGATGTGCCGCGAAACAAGTTCAGGGGCAGAGAAGAGCGTCTGTGGCTGATGCCCTGCAGATAGCGCGAGATGGATCTCGTCGTATCCTTCGACAAGCATTAATCTATCCTGCTTACGCTGACGTTTATCGTCGCGCAACTTGACGATGTATTTGACACGCGGATTCTGCAGGCTGGTGATGTCCATTACGTTACGCGGGTGTGCCCGTTCCAAGTCTGCGGAAGACGAAGATCAAGGGAATACCGACGGCAAGATAAGCAATAAAGTATAGTGATCCGCCGGGCTTGGCAGCAAAATCAAAGAGACGGATGTAAACGAAGGCGGCAATGGTAATAAAGATGATCAACCCATAGGAAGCGATCGAGTGGTGCAGAATGGCATTCAAATTTCGATTCCATAAATACGGAATGACTGCCAATGCCAGCGTGAGATAGAACATGCCGAAACTTCGTAGCGTGAAAAGTGACATTTTCTCAGGGAAGATGCCTCCGTTTGTGCCCGGCGCGCCGATCTGGGCGGTCGAGCCATACAATCCCAAAATGCCAACAAAGATGATGAATGCGACCGTCGCTGCATATTGGCTCGTGCTAAATTCGCGGTTTGATGAGGCGATCCTTGGGCGAATCCGAAGCCAATCGATGAAGCCCACCACAGCCGTAATTGTATTGACGATCAACGTGATAAAGTAGAGCCACGCGATCGGATGGACGAAAACCAGTTTGTCGCGGAAATTGAAAAGCACGAATAATTCGCCCACGCCAAACAACCATAAATAAAGGAGGGCACTGTAAACGAGACTCCACTGCCACCGTCGGACCGTGATCCATGCCAGCCAGGCATTTCCAATGCACCAGCCGCCAATGGTCATGGTCATGAATGGCGTGACCTTCCACGCAAAGACCGGCGCGAAATATCCTGGTAAAAAGAAAAGCAGGAGGCCCAGGATGGCATAAAGAACTCCAGTAAGATACGTGAGCCAGCGGGATGTGTTCGATAACATAAACTCCTCCAATAAATGTTGTGTATTGACTCTCGCCTAAATAAAAACACGTCAAAGCGACGAGGATACCTTACGCAAGAGAACCTCCATAGGCAGCCCATACTTTGGGAAGGTTGTGACTTGACGCAGAGGAATAATTTTTGCATCGCGAGTATGACCCAATCGGTAACAACTGACCATCATTGTCAACAGAATTTGTGCCTCCATCAGTGAAAAGTGATTGCCAATGCAAATGCGCGGACCTCCACCAAATGGCAAATATGGATATTTCGGAATCGCGGATTCGTTGGCTTCCGAAAACCGCTCTGGATCAAATTGCTCAGAGTTTTTCCACCAGCGTGAATCGTGGTGCACAATATAAGGAGGGATAAACACAACGCTATCCTTTTCCATAAGATAGCCACCCAATTCGACCTCTTCAACCAATGCTCGTGGGATGATTGCGACGGTCGGTTCAATACGCATGGTCTCCTTAATTACCATGAGGCTATAAGGAAGGTTATGCAAATCGGCTAATGTTGGGGCGCGTCCATTCAGAACAGAGTCCACTTCTGCATGTAAAATTTCCAAAACCTTACGGTTTTCGTCCCATACCTTGGCACGCCGTTCATTCATCAGTCTGGCGACCAGCCTGGACATAATATCGTTTACCTTGTTTGCTTTTCGGTTGCGAGCCTGCATTAGCCATT
>DASWEH010000168.1:0-6927 GCA_036394895.1 Anaerolineales bacterium | reverse complement strand
CAACATAAAACACCTCTCCAAGCATGGGGAACCCATGCCTCGAGAGGTGCATTTTAGATTGTGGAGAAACGCTTACTATGCCATTTTTGTCAACTCAAATTTTCGAACGAGTTCGAGGTCTTCAGGTAAATCCAAGTCCAGCCCAAGGGTGGGGAGGTCGACGATCTCGAGCCTGGCGCCCGCCTCTTTGGCGCGTCGACAGTGACGTTGAAAGGAATTTTCCCCAAAGTCATACTCGATCAAGCCAGCCGGGGAGATCAACAAGGCATTGGTGCCAGTTCCGTGCCGGTCAGGTGCAATGACAACCACGGGTGGTTCGCCTGCGCGTCCAATCAAAGTGAGGATATCGTCGCGCGAAACAAGCGGAAGGTCCGCCGGCAAGACTAGCACGCCGCGTGTTGCATATACCTGCGCAACGACGGTTGCACGTTTGAGCGCCGTATTCAATTCTGGCTGTCCATCCTCGCGGACAGTACGCGCGCCGTAATTCCGTGCAATGGTCAAGGCATGTGGATCACGACTAATCACCAAAACTTCTTCCACTTCTTTTAGATCGGAAAATGTCTTCAACGTATTTTCCAGGAGCATACGATTCAGCTCCGTCCGCTCATCTTCCGACAAAGTTCCAGCCAGACGCGACTTGCCTCGTCGCAATGGCTTGACAGGGACGATTGCCCAAATTGTCATAGGTTATGTCCTATAAAGTCTAGTACATCGCTCGCTAATTGTTTTCTATTATCAAGACTCTTCATCAACGTATTGGTTACAAGTGTACGCATATTTAGACTCCTAATATTTTCTGCTAATTCCTGATCAAGTGTATCCAACACAAACCCGGTTGCGAGATCACAATAATGCTTTGCGACTGCCAGCGCAGACGGTTCAATTCCCAACTCACGAAACATCTTGGCTGCCGGTCCTTTGACCGTTTGTCCGCTAATGATCGGGGAAATTGCAATTACCCTCACCCCTGGCCCCTCTCCCGAAAGGAGAGGGGAAAAGACTTGCAGGATTGGATCGATGCTCACCCATGGATTTGATGGGCAGATGATGACTGCTTCTGCGGATTGGATCGCTTCACGCACCCCGGGAGCTGGCTCCGCTGCATCGACTCCGGCAAAGCGAAAGCCTCTCACACGCGGTTCACAGCGGCGATGGACAAAGTACTCCTGGAATGCGAGATCGCCGTCTTCTGTTTCGACAATCGTCCGCACTGGCTGATCGGACATCGGTAGGACTACGTGTTCAACTCCCCATGCTTTGCAAAAATCGTTTGTAATCTGCGTCAACGTTTGCCCCGCTTTCAATCGCCTTGTTCGCTCTAGATGTGTTCCCAAATCCTGATCCCCCAAACGAAACCAATCGGGTCCACCCAGTTTTGAGGAATTCTCGATCACATTCCACGTTTCATTCACACGTCCCCAGCCTGTTTCGGGATTTGCCATTCCTGCCAATGTATAACAAACCGTGTCGAGGTCTGGGCAAATATACAAACCATAATGCTCGAAGTCATCGCCAGTATTGACAATGACCGTGAGATCGTCAGAAGGGAGAATTTGGGCGAGTCCGTGAGCAAATTTTGCGCCACCGACGCCGCCGGCTAATGCAACGATTTTCAATTCAATTTACTCCAGCCACTGTCAAAACATTTTCACCAAACTCTCTAAATCTTTCATCTCTTTGATTTTTGGTGCTTCGTCCGGATAACCAACAAAAAACATCGCCTGCGGCTCCCATGATCCAGATAAATTCAGAGTCTTTTGAATTGTTTCCGCGGCAAATAAGGGTGAGCAAACCCAGACTCCGCCTAAGCCTTCGGCGTGCGCGGCGAGCAGTAGTTGCAAGCCAGCCGCAGCAACGGATTGAATTGCCATCATTCGCTCGGCATATTGACGCCTTTCGTCCGGATAGGAATCCATTTCCCTCATGTCGAGGCAAAGCAAAATCACAAGAGGTGCGGCAGTGATGCGGTCTTTGGAGCGTTTGATTTGTAAATTTATTTTTTCAGGGGGAACACCATCCCGCCTCAAATCATGTTCAAAGTCAATCGCCATGGCGTCCGCAAGTTGTAATTTGACGGATAAATCTGTCACTACGCAAAATCGCCAGGGCTGACGGTTGTGCGCGGAGGGCGCGTATGTTGAAGTGGAAAGAATGCTTTGTATCACGGAGTCAGGCACTGCGTCCGGTTTGAATCGTCGGATCGAGCGCCGAGTCCGCAAAAACTTATACAAGTCAATTGTGGGGATCAAAGTGAGTTGGTTTAATTTTGAAAATGATTCGTCGTTGTCCCTCTCGATAGTTCCAGGATTTGTTATCGTACTTGACTGAGAGCTGATTGATATGCTCATCTGCACCTTCTCTTGTATAACCAACAACCTCACCGCGCATGCCAAGATAGCGATAGAAATCACTCGGGTCCTGCAAAGTCATCGCCACGGCTGGACGAGCCTTCATGTTGCGGTCTTTGACGCGCCCTTCATTGGTGTTGACGAGGACGTATTCACCATCCGTATCGAACCAGACAGGAGTAACTTGTGGTGAACCATCGGGCATAAGAGTTGCTAGAAAGAGCCAGGCTTTTGATTCTTTGTTGAATAGATCGAGAAATTCTTCAGGGAAATTCATATCCTTGTCACCCTTGGGTTTGGAACGTAGAGTGTATGCATTTCTTTGTGGAATTCCTGAATGATTTGAATGTCTTCTTCCGTACACCCGATTAATAGTTTAATTTCCGCATCGCGCTTAAGTCTATCAAACGTGCATAAGATTCCCGTTAGCGTTTTAGTACTTTTCTTGTTCATCACTGAGATTAACGAACCAAGCCACACATCTATTCCACCACCATCACTTGCCGTTGTGTTTTCCAGATAACCATAATCCAGTGGGTAGCTTACTTTCCCGTAGCGGGGATGGAAACTGCCTTTGGGCCTATCAATGATAATAGCAGTGGTGGTGAGTAGCTCAGTCATTGCTTGCCAGAAAGAAGTGTCAAGTTTCATGTTCCCAGTCTCATGTACTAGCGAAATAGATCTTGCTCTTTGGGTCTGATCAGTTCCTTGAGTGAGCCTTCTCGAAGCGGATACGGGAACCCGCGCACATGGATGACAGGTGTCCCTTCCGCAGCTTGCCCCATCACAAGGGAGGCGGCTGCGGCAAGTTCATCTGCCACGCCTACTTGTGTAATCCGCAGGGTAAACCCAAAAAGATCAGGCTTGCCGCGCAGATCTTGAAGACCGGGTAATCCTGCGATCCCGATCGCGACTCCAACTGTTCCATTGCGCCAGGCGCGTCCATGTGAATCGATGATGAGGATGCCAATTTGCTTACTTGTTTTTGATTCGATCTCTTTCCGAATTATTTCTGCTGAGCGGTCCGGTTCTGTGGGTAGGAGCAGAACCCACTCTTCAAGTTTTCGCTTCGTCTCCGTTTGCACTCCGCTCAGCGCGAGGGGAGAAGCGACATTTGAGTGATCGATGCCTGCGTTTGCACACACAAATCCGAGTTTATGCTCAACAATGATTGTTCCCAGCCTTGTCCGTAATACTTCATTGCTTTCTCGTAGGATAAGCTCAACAAGGCGCGGGTCTTTTTCTGCTTGGGACGCGAGTTCCACAGCGCGTTGGGAGGGTGTCACACTTGCCAGATTGACCGTGCGCCCTTCAGCTTTAGATACGATCTTTTGTGCAATGACCAAAATGTCATTGTCTTCGAGTGCGACGTTATTTTCTGGAAGTATGTTGAGAAGAATATCCGCCAAGTTGTCGCCTTGACGGATGAGGGGAATCCCGAAAAGAGGGGCGAGGGTCAGCATCAAAATTATCTGCGAAATTAGATAAATGACATAGATTTTTGTTGTTGAATCTATTTAAGCCATAGAGGGCTTTTGCGCACCCGTGATCTTAATCCCGGCATGAGTTGACCCGTATTGTTTGTTAATATTGATTAATACGCTGGCGAGCCCTTCGACCACAACCGAGTTTTCAATAGGACCAGCGTCCCAGCCAACCAGCCCTGCCGCTTCAACGAGAGTCAAGGCCTCCTGGCGCGCTTTTTTGCTCGAGCCAGTGACTAATACATCGCATTCGACCTCTTCATCACCGAGCAGGCGTTCATAGGAAACATTTTGGAATGCGGCTACGACCTCAACATTCTCACCGAGAATTTCTTTGGCTTCCTGGGCCGCAGATCCGGCTGGAGGCATCTGTACTTTGCTTACTTTTGGCGGGACAAGCGGAACAGTAGTATCGATGACAAGTTTGCCATTAAGTGCCTCCTTCACGC
Organism: Anaerolineales bacterium; assembly: GCA_036394895.1. Taxonomy (GTDB): domain Bacteria; phylum Chloroflexota; class Anaerolineae; order Anaerolineales; family Villigracilaceae; genus Defluviilinea. The sequence continues at coordinate 2,643 of DASWEH010000168.1, read as the reverse complement.
TTTCAAGTAACTCTCGATGTCCTGAGTACGGTACGGTTACCACGGCAATATTTGCCTGTCCCGCGGCCTCCTGATTGGTTGTGCCTACGACAGATGATTCGCCTTCCAGTAATTCCATGATCTCTGAGGCAACCGTCACCGCTTTTTCAGAGTAGCGAGAACCGATCAAGACTTGATAACCTGCCTTCGCCCAGCGATAGGCAAGCCCTTTGCCTTCCTTGCCTGTCCCGCCCAGGACCGCGATTGTCAACAGCAATGTTTCCTTCGCCATCACATTCTCCTTTATGGGTATCTAGCCAAAAGCACGCGCGTTGATTGGGAAAACGATTTTTTTGCTCCCCCGATATTAACCTAGTCCGAACTGGTTGGGGTGGGGAAGTTGGATTCCGTTTGCGCCAATTTCTTCTATGGCATAGAAGGCCGCTTCACGTACCTCGGGATCCTCGCCGTACATTGCATTGTATAGCGCCCCAATGATACCCTCATTTGCGACGCGTTTGAGATAAGGCAAAGCAGCTAGTCGCTCCTCAGTATCCCCTTGTTTGAAGGCGTTCAGTAACACATCTGTGGCCGCGCCACCGCGTGGGATGCCCATTTTTTGTTTGCCTGCAAATTCGATCAGCCACGGAGATTCGGATGGCGCGGTAAGCCGGCGCGGAACGCGTGGGTCAATGTTTTGCATTTGCTCGAGATATTGATTTGCCAGATTACGGACTGCCCACTGATCATCTTGCACCTGCATCTGCTGAAGTATTTCGATCGCCCAGGGTTGTCCCACCCGCGCCAATCCATGTACAACTGCGCGGCGTACGAGGATATCTGGAAGTGTCGCACCTTCCTTGAGAACGGGATGTCCTTCGAGTGGATCGTTCGCCAGTGCTTCTGCGGCAGCTCGTCTGAGTTCTTCATCCCCCTGGAGCAAGGCACGTGCAACCCCTTCGAGAGATTTCTCTGTCCCAATGGCGATCAACGCGAGACAGGTTGCGCGCCGCACCGCGCTAAATGGCGCTTGCATTAACTCTTCCAACGCATCGGCCGCTTTTATATCCTTTAGCGCGCCGCTTCCCAAAGCTGCCAAAGGGATTAACTCAAAGGATCGCGAACTTAGTAATTGACGGAACAACGTCGCTGCGCCCGGGTCACCGCTGGTGACAAAGGCAGCCATAGCTTGCCCGCGCAAGCCAAGCGGCTGGCCTTCCGCTTGAAGGATCGCCAACAGACTGGCAAACACCTTACTGCGCCAGGCAGATTCCTTCGGGGCGTCCCGCAGCCAGCGCGCCACAGCAAAAGTATGACTGTGAAGCGGGAGATTTGACTCTTTCAACATGATATCTGCAACAGCGGATGCATCGCCGCGTGCCGCCAGATAACGGAGAGATAAAGTTTTGCCATCCCAGTCAGGGAGCGCAAGCAACGTCGTATCGGCATCGTTATCGCCGATGGCCTGTCCAGCAAGATAGCCATTCAAGACTGGGTGCATGAATCGCATTTTGTTAGTAGAGTGTGAGATTAGCAGTCCGCTCTCAACCATTTTGCTCAACAAACCATACGTTGGAACACCCTCGCCAGCCCTGGATTTCTTGATCCTTATTTTTTGGGAATCAGTCAGAGCGACCTCTTCACCCTCCTCCGTTTTTGTGACGGTCTCTGCGTTCTCGATTGGTTTATCTTCCACGATATCATATTGTCTTACCCATCCCCGCGCCTGGCGCGGGTCGAAGATGGGCTGCAGAGTCAGGACCACCTGCATAGCGAGTAGTTCTAGGGCTGCAACCGGCGTGCCGCTTGGGGCGACGCGTCTTACATGAGTGGCAATCGCATCCAGCACGCGTGGACCCAAGCTGTCACCTGCGTACGCACCCCAGGCTTTCAGAGTCAGTTCAAAAGGAGTCAGACCGTTGTTGTCACTGGTCAGCCATGTGTTAAGTAGGATTGGATCGATCTGTTGGGGACCTGTTTGTGCCCAGGCCTCCAGCGCAACTGTCTGTGACCACAATTCACCCCACTGTTGAATGAAACGCAAATTCCTGGGCGCGTCCCAGGCATTTAAAGCCAGTGGATTGAACCCGAGGTTAATCAAGCCATTGAGTTGTTCCACGCAACCAGTCGTCACAATCCGTATTTTGGGATAGCTCTGCAATAAAGCCCTGAACCATTCGACCACATTTTTTTGTCCTGATGGATCAAGTTCATCGAAGCCATCGATCAACAGCAAAGCCTGTCCATTCTTAAATGTTTGTTGAATGAAACCCGGTAAGCGCCTCAGATCGAACATCGGTGCATGTTCACTTGCAGCATTGATGATAATGTTTGTTGGATCTTTGGACGAATCAAAGGGTAGTTGCAAATCAGCGACATGATATAGATAAGGAACTGCTTCCAACTCCGAATCCAGATCCAGCTTGATCTGGAGATTGGCCGCCATAGAAGCAAGATGCGCGAGAGCGACAGTTTTCCCCATGCCCGCTGCACCAACAATCACAATATTCGATCGGCCAGCAATTGCATCCGCGACTCCAATGGTTGGGGCGCGATAGATTGCCGCAAGTTCAGGCCAGGCTGGCATATAAGGAAGTGTTTGTGAAATGATGTCTTCCTGAATGCCTACCACGCCCGGTTCGACTCGTGCAGGCGGAGCGATCA
>DASWEH010000167.1:0-5660 GCA_036394895.1 Anaerolineales bacterium | reverse complement strand
TGGCTGCCATCCGCATCGGCGCATGGATGTTCAAGGAGGGCACCTACATCACGCAATATGATCATTACATCGCAGGCAAACTTGCTTACGTGATGTGTGGCGGCGAACTGACGCGTGGACAATGGGTGAGCGAGCAATATATTCTTGACTTGGAGCGCGAAACGATCCTGTCACTGTTCGGTGAAGAACGCACCCAGGCACGCATGTGGAATATCTTGCAAACGGGCAAGCCGTTACGAAACTAGTCAAACGTCGAATGTCTTTCGTTGACTTGTGACCTTCGACCTTTGACGAGGAGAGAATTATGAAAGATGCTGTGATAGTTAGTGCTGTTCGGACTCCGGTCGGCAAAGCTAAGCGGGGAGGACTTGCCACGGTTCGTCCCGACGAGATGGCGGCCGCTGTTATCCAGGAACTGCTCAAGCGAACGCCAAATTTCGATCCCGCCCAGATCGAAGACGTGGTGATCGGATGCGCGTTTCCCGAAGGGGAGCAGGGACTCAACATGGCGCGCATGATCGCCTTGCGCGCAGGCTTGCCTGATTCGGTTCCTGCGGAAACGATCAATCGTTATTGTGCCTCGGGCGTGCAATCCATTGCGCATGTGGCGTATGCGATTCAATCCGGTCAAATTGAAACGGGTATTGCAGGTGGCGCCGAGTCGATGACGATGGTGCCGATGGCAGGATATAAGTTCTCGCCGAATCCATACTTCGCCCAAGACCTGCCGCACTACTACACCAATATGGGTTTGACCGCAGAGAACGTTTCAGAGAAATACAGCATCAGCCGCGAAGATCAGGACGAATTCTCCTTGAAGAGTCATCAGAAAGCCGCACAGGCGGTGAACTCTGGACTCTTTGATCCTGAACTGGTTTCGATCGATGTAGAAGTGACAGAATTAGATGGGAGTGAAAAGCCCATCAAGAAAAACTTCGCTGTGACGCGTGATGAAGGTCCGCGCGCCGATACGAATATGGAAGCGCTATCCAAGCTCAAGCCTGCCTTCAAGGAAGGTGGCGTTATCACTGCTGGCAATTCTTCACAGATGTCCGATGGCGCGGCAGGAGTTGTGGTTATGTCCGTGGAGCGAGCCGCGCAATTGGGACTCACTCCATTGGCACGATTCGTCTCGTTCGCTGTGGGTGGCGTCCCGCCTGAGTTGATGGGGATCGGTCCGATTGTTGCAATTCCGAGAGCGTTGAAATTGGCTGGGCTGACACTTGATGATATTGATTTGATAGAATTGAACGAAGCCTTTGCTGCCCAATCGTTAGCCGTGATCCATACGCTGGAGCTGGACGAGAACAAGATCAACGTCAACGGTGGTGCGATTGCTCTCGGTCATCCACTGGGATGCACGGGAACAAAACTCACGACCCAGTTGATCTACGAAATGGGTCGCCGCAAATCGAAATACGGAATGGTGACCATGTGCGTCGGTGGCGGCATGGGCGCCGCAGCGATCTTTGAGAATTTACAAAATTAAAATAAAGACCTGACAGGTCTCTACAGTACTTTGACTGTTACAAGTCGTTTCCACACGCGCCATTGTATGTCTTGATGTGCCGAAGACCTGTCAGGTCTGAATCAAATAATAAGGAGAAAAAGCGATGCCCCTCACAGTAGCAGAACTGATGGAAAAAATGCCGGGAGCGTTCATCCCTGAAAAGGCACAGGGCGTGGATGCAACCATCCAGTTCAAATTCACAGGCGCAGAAGCCGGGGACTGGAATGCCACGATCAAGGATGGAAAGGTGGATGTTGAGCGCGGCACACATTCCTCCCCTAAGATGACTCTTACCGCTGACTCGCAGGATTACGTCAAGCTCTTCACGGGCGAACTCGACGGCATGCAAGCCTTCATGCAGGGCAAGATCAAATTGGCTGGAGATTTGAATCTGGCCATGAAGCTAATGCAAATGTTCAAAATACGGTAAAGTAGAACTCGGAGATTTCTAAAATCTCCGAGTTCTTTACATGAAAAGAGAAATTACAGAACCAATGGCGTATGTTATTAAACAGGCAGAGATGATTGCAAAAACGGTTGTAAGAATACCGGCATTTCTTGAACGTATCCAACCTGCCATACCAATACCACCAACAAAAATATAGATTGCGCCGAACATGATCAGCAGCGCACCGACGTTGAGATTGTCCAATTTGGTGGGGACTCGGGCTAATTCCGCGGCGGCAGGGAGTGAAAGCACTGCTGCGATAAGCGCATAGAGGAACATCACAGATGCGGCGGAAAAGACCACAACCCCGGCTGTCGCCAATCTTCCACCGCTACTTACGGTAAGGAGTTGGACAACTGTGGCGAGGGCAAAGCCCGCCATAATTTCTGCAAGTGCAGCCAGCGCAGCAGCTTCTGCCAGATAATTATCAACCGTCATTTTGCACCTCTTGAATTATGTTTTAATTAATTCTTAATTAAGGGCGTTGGTATAGAATTTTACACGGAAAGGCAATTCCTATTTGCTCATCGCCGTCTATGGAAGACTTCACTGAAGTCGCCGTTATTGTTCCAGCATGTAACGAGGAAGAATATATTGCCTCCGTTCTAAGCGTGCTGCGTAATGTGGACCTTATTAGCGAAATCATAGTAGTTGATGATGGCTCCTGCGATGGCACAGTAAACAAAGTGCAGGCTGCCGCCAATCTCGATAAACGAATTCGTTTGATCAGTCATTCTAGCAATTTAGGAAAAGGACAGGCAATATTCACTGCACGTTATGCGACCAAAGCGCCTATTCTACTCTTCCTGGATGCTGATTTGGTGGGTTTAAAGCCGATGCATATTCTTTCATTGATTGAACCAGTCATCAACCAAAAATTAGATATGACACTCGGTTTGTTCAAAGGTGGAAAATTATTAACTGACTTGTCTCATCGCGCAACCCCGTGGCTGACAGGTCAACGTTGTATCCGCTCGAGTATTCTGGATGAACTGAATATTAACGCAGCCAGCGGATATGGATTCGAGACAGCCTTAACTCTTGCTGCTAATCGCAATGATTGGCAAATTGGGATCGTAGAGCTACGAGGCGTTTGGCATCCACCCAGTGAATTTCATCATGGCGTTGGACAGGGGATTCGTCAAAGAATCGGCATGTATTTTCAAACCGCGAGTGCCTGGCACGTGGCCGGCAGCTGGTCTATTTTGTGGAGCAAAAAGCCAAACAGGATTTTGCTGCTTTTCCTAGCACTATTTTCATTAGGTTTTATTGTTTTCGCCCGGGGCAATATTCTGACTTATGCCGCCGCTTCAAGTGCAGAGAAACTTGATAATTTGCCAATATTTACTGTTAGCCATCTCCATCGCATATTGATTTTCTCACCGCATCCCGATGATGAAACATTGGCGGCTGGCGGAGTGATGCAACAGGCCCTTGCAAAAGGGTCACACGTTAAAGTCGTGATCGTGACCAACGGCGACGGACAAAAATTTGCACCTGTTCTTATAAGCAGGAGGATTGCGCCCCATCCACGGGATTATATTGTTATGGGTGAGCGCCGTCAGGCGGAGTCCCTGGCAGCGCTGAGCAAATTGGGTGTGCGCTCTGATAATATAGTGTTTCTTGGCTATCCGGATCGTGGTACCAGCCCAATTTGGCTGGCTGATTGGAATACACAATGTCCCTATACTGCCTCATATACGCGTGTTAAAAAAAGTCCTTATCTGGATACATATCAGGCTAATGACGTCTACTGCGGAAACAATCTTTTGAAGGATTTGCAAACAATTATTGAAGGATACAAACCAGATTTGATTATTTTGCCTCATCCGGCGGACCAGCACCCCGATCATGGAGCTGTGAGTAATTTCGCCAGGCTCGCAATTGCGATGACCACGGTAGAGGATAAGAGTTATATGCCAGAGGTCTGGGGTTATCTAGTACATTATGGTATGTTCCCACAGCCGCGCGGTAAGCATTTTGATCAGGTTCTTATGCCTCCAAAACGTCTGATAGGAAAGAACAATGGCTGGGGTCGTGTTGATTTGAACCCTTCGGAGATAGGCCTCAAATACTCTGCCATCGAAGAGTATTCCTCCCAAGATTTCTTGTTGGGGGAATTCCTGCCCAGCTTTGTCAGGCGTAATGAACTCTTTGAATCTTTGCCAGTACAGGTTTTACCGCCAATCGCTTTTGCTACCTTGCCTGTATTTAATCATGGCGCGAAAAATCCCTCTACAGATTTCTCTGGCGTAAATAATGACGGATTTCCTGTAAAAGGAAATTTGATGATTGGGTGGCAAACGGCGCGCCTAGGTGACAAAATTTGGTTGGATCTGCAAATGAAAAGGGATATGTTCCCGGATCTTGATTGCATCCTTTCTGTGAAACTCCCAGATGGCCGAACACATCGAATAGATCTGGCACCGATTGGTTCGATATTTTCCTCTCGTGATTTTGTAACACAAGTTGATTTGGCTACCCTTGGCAATCCGTCCGTTATTGCCTTTGCCGCGGAGATCAAACAAGGCGGGTTTTTGGTCACTAAAACCGGATGGCATATTTTGGTCTTGAAGTAATTTGAAATGACCAATATTATGCAACCAGAGAATCGCCATTCGAATTCAATAGCCAAATCCGGTTCTTATTCCGGGTTGGGAGTGTGGATTCGAAGAATACTTTCCGTGTTTGCCTTCGGCGTTGTGTTCTATCTTTTCTGGCCACTCATTGGGGAGTTAAGTACCGTTATTGATCTTTATGAACATGCTCAGTGGGTTTGGCTGGGTCTTGCTGTATCTATTCAGTTTATTTCTTATGCTTGCCTCGCGGCCCTCAATTATTTATTGTTATCGCCCTTCTCAGGAAAGATTGGGTTTTGGCGACTGATGGCAGTCCTTCCTGCCATGGCGTTCATTGAAGTTGCGGTGCCAAGCGCAGGCTTAAGTGGTATTGTGCTTCGGGCGCGCTTGCTGGGCAAAAACGGATATTCTCTTGAAGCCTCCAGTTTTACCCTCTTGATGGAAGTAATTTACATTGCTGTAGTAACGGTGATTGTATCCAGTGCAGGCATTTGGTATCTTCTAAAAAGTGGAGGGATACACCCAGGCCAATTGGTGGGTTTGATTGTGATTCTGATGCTCCTGATTATCGGCGGTATCCTGTTTTATAGAATCGGACTGGACAAACAACGCGGTTTGTTGTGGGCTGAGTGGATCGTGGTGCAATGGAATCGTGTTAGGCAGACTTTCGGTCGTCCGGCTATTTCGATGGAGAACTTAACCAACCGAGTGAATCGTTTTTACGAAGGGCTCTCGCAACTGAAGCGCATTCCACAGATATTTTTGTTCGGTATGGCGGTCAGCCGCGTTGTGCTTGATGTTGCAACCCTGGGAGCCTGTTTTATCGCATTTCACTATACCATCTCGTTCGGTATACTTCTCATAGGATATGGATTGGTTCTGGTACTCAGTGGCTTGGCAGCTTTGCCGGGTGGGTTGGGGCTGGTGGACGCCTCTCTGGCAGTCATCTTTGCCCGGCTGGGTGCACCTGGCGCGGTGGCTGTTGCAGCCGCGTTGAGCTATCGCTTGATCGCTTTCTGGCTGATACGCTTCATTGGTTTTGTGTCCTGGCAGATTTTGGAGGTACGAGCATGATCGAGAAGATTGGTAATAGCTTTGACAAGCTCGCGGCGCATTACGACAA
>DASWEH010000166.1:0-6947 GCA_036394895.1 Anaerolineales bacterium | reverse complement strand
TGGATGCGCATCCCGACCGCACTTTGGGAGTCCGCGCCATGGACTGCACGGTCATCGCGCACGAAAAAACCGCGGAGGCCTTTCGGAATCGTCCAAATACTTTCAAGGCACAGGGCGATGAAACGGGCGCGAACTGGGAAGCCATTCCCGGTTTGGGCAGTGTCCGTTGGGCTCCTCCAGAAATCTCCTTTGTGGAAAAAATGACATTACATTGGAGTGATTCGCCTATCCTGCTGGAGAGTCGCCCTGGTCCTGCCTCCGGCGCGATCTGGCTTATTCTGCCCGACGAAAAGGTAGTCTTTGTCGGCGATGCAGTGACGAAGTCTCAGCCTCCTTTCCTGGCGTATGCCCACCTGCCCGAGTGGATCGAAACGCTAAAGATATTACAGGAGCCTGAATACAAAGGCTTTACGATCGTCAGTGGGCGTGGTGGTATTGTCACAGCGCAAGTGGTCCGCAATCAAACGGATATTCTCAAACGCATCTATGATAAAGTGGAAAAACTTGGAAGTAAAAAATCGCCTGCGCCTGCCATTGATAAATTGGCTGATCAAATCCTCAAGGATTTCAAAGTTCCTTCGGCACGCCAAAAACAATATTCTCATCGCCTGCGTTATGGGCTGAATCATTACTTTGCGCGTCACTATCATACAGCTTCACGTTACGTCCTGGATGAGCAATGACAGCTCAGCCTCTCTTTGAAGTCACGCGGGGCAATATTGTAGAGTCCATTCATTATGGTTCCATCGCAGTGGTGGATTCAAATGGCAAGCTGATTTCTTCTTATGGCGACCCGAAAGCGGTCGCCTTTTTGCGCTCGAGTGCTAAACCGTTTCAGGCACTCCCCTTTGTCGAGCGCGGCGGCGTGGAATATTTTGGATTTACGCCGCGCGAACTTTCGATCTCATGCGCTTCGCACGAGGGCAGTGACCTGCATGTGCAAATGGTTGAGGGGATTCAAAAGAAGATCGGTGTGGAGGAAAGTGCTCTTCAATGCGGCGTTCACATGCCGGGCGATGTGGATGCATTCAAGTCCCTCATTGTCAATAATAGACAGCCGACCCTGAACCAAAATAATTGTTCCGGGAAACATACGGCGATGCTGGCACACGCCAAAATGCGCGTGCTCCCGCTGGAAAATTACCTGGATATTAATCACCCCATCCAACAGGACATCCTCTCTTCTTTCGCCGAGATGTGCTTGCTTCCGATGAAAGAGGTTGAGCTTGGCACTGACGGTTGTTCCGCACCTAACTTTGCCGTCCCGCTTTATAACGCGGCGCTTGCCATGGCTACGCTCTGTGACCCGCGCCAACTTTCTGAGGCACGCGCCTCTGCATGCTGGAAGATCACCTCGGCGATGATGACCCACCCTGAAATGGTCAGCGCCTATGGAGAATTTGACGAGCAATTAATGAGAGTAGGAGAGGGGAAAATTGTCTGTAAGCGCGGTGCAGAGGGATATCAGCTCATCGGTCTCCTGCCTGGTGTTTTGGAGCCTGATTCCCCTGGAGTTGGGATCGCCCTGAAGGTTTCTGATGGTGACGCCGCCCGTACGTCGCTTGATCTGGTTCACAGCGTTCGCGTCCGCCCTGCGGTGACGCTTGAGATTCTGCATCAACTGGGAGCGCTTTCTTCAAAACAGAAGCAGGCTCTGGATCCGTTTGGACCGGTAAAACCTGTCACAAATCATCGCGGCATGATCACCGGTCAATCACGTCCAGTGTTTGAACTTTAGTTTGTATTAAACGTGCGCCTTGCGAAGGCTTTCATTCCTTGAATTTTATTCTTAGTCCTAACCTTCGCAAGGCTTATCTATTAACTCAGTAACGCCTCGAGCGTATGATTGTTTTCAGCGAGGCGTACGGACAGCACTCGCCCAATCCATTGATGGAGATGGAAGGCAAGTTCGGGGTCATTCTGCATCATCCTGTTGTATTCATTCAAAGACAACTTATACAGAACACTTGACTCATTCGCTACGACAGTTGCCGTTCGCGACTGCTTGAGAAACAATCCCATTTCACCAACCATCGTTCCTCCACTCTGACTCCTCAAGCGGATAAATTTCCCCTTTGATATTTCCAATCGTGTTGTCAATTCGCCTGAATCGATAAAATACATGGAATCCGGCTGATCACCTTTGTTGATTACGATGTGATACTGCTGAACTTCCTCTTTTTCAAGATACGTCATAAATCTATTTATATGCTCTTTGGTCGGAAGCATTTTCCGTAATTGCGCGTGTAGTGTGCCAGCTCGAAGAATCGTAGAACCTCCCTCTTCGAGAAGCAGCTTTGATTCACACCATTCCATTCCATGGTCCAGGCTTTGGAAAAAGTGTATCCATTCGTCTTGTTCGTTAAGCCCAGCTCGGGCTAGTTTGTGCTTCGTTTCTTCATTCAGATCCGTGAGGATCAAATGGAATTTATGATTGTCCGCGAGTTGCCTGAGGCGGATAAAACTAAATACAGCAGACGAATCCATTGCGCTGACATGCTGAAAGTCAAGAATGAGATAATGGAGCTTCTCACGTTCAGAATCTTTGATGCGGTCATTGATACGATTGACCAAACTTTGGGAGGTCCCAAAGAAAATGAACCCATGCAGGCGCAGGATTTGGATCTGCTCTCCCACGCGCCTGATCAATTGCCTGTGCTCAAATGGCCGTTCTGTACTGCTTTGGTAGGAGGTTCCAGTTAGCGCATCCTTGATAATATCAATGCGGCTGTAATTTACTACAAACAGTACCACCGCAATAACGATCCCTGTTCCTACTCCTGCCAGGAATCCTGCTACTGCCACCACAACGAGAATCACCCAGACCAAGAGATAATCAATGCGAGGCAATTGGAACCAGGCGTCATACAGCCATTCCGTGAGAAAGGATAGACCTACAAAGAATATCAATCCACCCGCGATCAGTTTCGGAATCAGCGAGAGCAAGGAAGCTCCAAATAATAGGGTTAGTCCCGTCACAGACGCGGCGAACACCGGTACCAAACGATTAGAAATTCCCATGCGAAATGATAAAGATGAAACGCCCAGCATGTGATAGCCTACCGAACTGCCACCCAATCCGCCGGCGATATTGGCAATGCCAGTAGAGATTAGCTCACGGTTCAAATCCACATCTTTTTGTGCGATCAGTTCCAGTGCGCTCGCATTAAGTAAGAGGGAAACAAGACTAATGACCGCTATTGCGGCAATATTGCTCGATTGACTGAGAATTACATTCCAATCCACTTGCACAAGAAGCGACAAGTCCAGCGGCTTCCACAGCGCGCCTTGTGGAAACGGTCCGAGCAACCATCCCATCTCACGCATCTCATTGAGGCTAAATCCACTGATCCGCATCAAAATATAGAAGACAGCGATCGTTCCAACCAGCAATGCCGGGTAAGTAAGAAAATGGTTGAAGCGGCGTGAAGCAATCAACACCAGCGTGCCGAAAAGAATGCCAGGAATCCATAACAATAGCTTTTCAACTTTGAAGAGGATATCCAGGTTTGCCAGGCTGGGCGCGCTACCAAGCATTATGCCCAACCCACCCTGTATCAATAGCAGACCTGTACCGGCGATGAAGCCTCCCACGACTGGATAGGGAATAAAACGAACAAAGCGGCTCAACTTAAAACCACCGATGAATAAAAAGAATAATCCTGAAATAATAGATGTCAAAATAATGGTTACTACGACCGTAATAAATTTTGCTTCTATTGGGGCATCTTTCATACTCACTACGATCGCTGCGGCAGTCAATCCTAAAATGGCGGCTGGACTATCCTGGGGAGCACCAATCATTCCAGGGGCTGAGTTGGTCAGGCCAATCATTAATTGAAGGATCAACCCGCCAAAGAGCACCATTCCAATCCCCATTGTAGCAAAAGTTGCCAGTTCGCCTGAAAAAATCAGGATTGCAAATGAAGTGATGAGCGGAATGACGATTACCCCATCCACCAAACCAATACTTAAAACAGGAAGCAATTCACGGACATCAAATTTATTTCTCATTTTTAATCCTTGCTTCATATTTGGCGTTACCAGTGGGAAATCCAGGAGATCGTATTAGTAGCATAACATAAAAGAGTACCAAGACAGTCAAAATAAAAAGAGTGTTACAATGAAAATGAGAAAAGAACTATCCTCTAGAGAGATAATTTATGGCTTCTGCTGGGGATCGCATTCTACTTGTTGAAAATAACCCAAAAATCAGTGATTTGATCGCTCGCCAGACCCTCATCCCGACAGGTTATTATGTGGATGTAGTGGCTGACTCTACTTCTGCGGTTAAGCAGGCGCTTTTGACGCCTCCCGACCTAATCATCGCGGATTTGAATCTTCCCGGCTTAAGCGCCAAAGATTTGCTTGTCGCGCTTGCTGCTCAAGGCGTGAATACGCCCTTACTGGTGATCGCCAATAAAGGGCAGGAACAGGAAATCATCCAAGCGTTTCGTCTCGGCGCAGCGGATTATTTGTTGTGGCCCGCTCGGGATGCAGAAGTGCTTTCAGTAGTCGAACGTGCATTAGAGCATGTCCATGAAGCGCGCGACCGCCAGCAACTTGATTTGAAACTAACGGAAGTGAATCAGGAGTTCCATCGTAAGGTGCGTGAGCTGACAGCTATTGTCAATATTGGCAAGGCAGTCGTTTCTATCTCTGATCAACGAATTTTATTTCAGAAAATTGTGGATGGGGCTTTGCAGATCTCGGATGCAAATATCGTCTGGTTGCTTATCCGGGACGAGTCTAGCAAACAGTTTCTTCTGATGTCACAGCGTGGCCTGCCTGATGTTTGGGCAAAGAAACTAAACAAGCCCCTGGATGATGGCATCAGCGGACTGGTGGCACTTTCCGGTGAAACATTATCCATTTCAGGTGAGCCGTTATTGAAATTCAGAATTGCCAATTTGGGCGGGGCTGCCTGCGCGGTGCCGATTAAAGTTCAAAAGGAAATTATCGGGATGCTGGTTGTTGTTCGCAAAGATGCCCGGCCGTTTGAAAAGACAGAGCAGATATTACTTGAAGCGGTGTCAGATTATGCCTCCATTTCTCTTGTCAATGCCCGCTTGTTTTATGCCTTGAATAGCTGGGCTCAGGCGGCTGTCGAAGGGGAGAAGCGACAGAATGCACTTCTTGAAGCGGTTAGAAATTCTGTTGCCGAGGAATTAAAGTCCGCGGCTTATCCCATAGAGCTTTTATTGGCAGGGAAAGCTGGCAATCTTACGGATATTCAGCGCCAGGCGTTACAATCGACCCGCGCGGCCCTTCAGCGATTAGCGCGTGTTACTGAAAAGACCACGCCTCGTGTATCCACTACATTAAAAAAGAAGTAAAATTCCTTCATCGCACTCTATGCCGAAACCCGACCTGATCCTGCTAGCATTGGAAGAATCTTCTATTTTGAACTTAATGGATCGCGTTTTGCGGGCTGTTAAGTATGAAACCGCGATTGCTACAGATACACAGTCATTGGGGAAAATATTGCAGGAATCTGTCCCCGGACTTTTGTTGATTGGAGAGAAATTCGGTGGGTATGATGGCATAAAAATCGCCAAAGAATTGCAAGATCGCTTCCCGACTTTACCTGTTCTTGTATATACCGAAAAGATAAAGCCTGAACTGGTTAAGGGACTTTTCCGCTTGGGGTTGAGCGCCTATTTATCGCCGCCACTCAGCACAGATGATATCGTTGATGCGGTTGAAAACAGTCTTAGGAACGCCCATCGTGTGGGCGATTGGCTTCGCAAGGAAGTTAACCGGACAACGGCCTCCCTGCAAAAGCGCACTCAGATCTCCGAAGCGGAACGGACGCGCCTGGAATTGGTATTTAATAATATTCATGACAGTGTGATGATTCTCAATCCAGAAAACGCCATTATCCTGGTGAACCCAGCGATGTGCCGGGCTTTTGGGATCAGTGCACAGGCTGCAATTGGCAAACCTGTATCTGATGTCATTACGCATCCAGATGTGCTGAGTCTGATCACACGTGTAGACTCAAATGATCCGTTTCAATATCATGAAGTCAGTTTCCCGGATGGAAGGGTGGGTAATGCTCAATTCGTAGCGATTCATGGAGTGGGGTATGCTCTTACTATGCAGGATATTACTTATCTCAAAGAAGTGGATCGTATTCGAACCGAATTCGTGAATACGGTTTCGCATGATCTGCGCTCGCCTCTGACCTCTGTCATTGGTTATGCGGAGCTTGTCGATCGCGCCGGTCCGCTAAATGAAAACCAGCATGATTTCCTGGGACGTATCCAGGATAGTATTCAACATATTACCTCGCTGATCAATGATTTGCTCGATCTTGGCAAGATTGAGGCGGGCATGGATACTCGTCGCGAGTTTGTGCAATTAGAAGGAATCCTGCGTTATACCATTGACATGTTGCAAGGACAGATTAAGTCCAAAAACATCACTGTGCACATAAGTATCGCTCCAGCGTTACCGGCAATCCGTGCCAATCCTATTCGTCTCCGCCAGGTGTTGGATAATGTTATCGGGAATGCGATCAAATATTCCTATCCCAAGGGAGAAATACACATTTCCATTCATTTTGAGGAAAACCAGATCATCTTAAAAGTGACCGATCAGGGACCAGGGATTCCCACGACAGACCAACCTCATATCTTCGATAAATTCTATCGAGGCACGAACATTAATTCAGATGTAGAAGGTTCCGGGCTTGGTCTTGCCATTGTCAAGAACATCGTGGAAAATCATCAGGGGAGAATCTGGGTAGAATCAACGGTGGGGAAAGGCAGTTCCTTTTTTATTGTTCTGCCAGTCGTTTCCGATCTTGTTCCAATACCGAAGAAACAAAAATCATAGTCATTCCAAATCCCCGTTAAAAAATGCCTCCGCTGAGGTCAGCGGAGGCTTTCGCCAAAGGAGGAGACAGTGAGGAGCATTTGGAGGTGTCTTTGTTCCGTCTCCAT
>DASWEH010000165.1:0-4282 GCA_036394895.1 Anaerolineales bacterium | reverse complement strand
GCCGAGCGCACCCGTGACTCAGAAGATGTGAGCCTGCTCAACGATTTCATGGAGAGATTACCCACCAACGCAAAAGTGTTGGATGCTGGCTGCGGGGCTGGGATTCCGATTAGCCAGATGCTGAGTGAACGCTTTCAGGTAACAGGTGTGGATTTTTCTGAAGCGCAGATCGAACTTGCGAAGAAGAATGTGCCAAATGCCACCTTTCTTTGCGAAGACATGACCAAATTAGATTTTCCTGAAAACACATTCGACGGGATTACTTCCTATTACGCGATCATCCACATCCCGCGCGAAGAGCATCAGGGGCTACTTACGAATTTCTACAAAATGCTCAAACCAGGCGGCTTCGCCCTGCTTTGTCTTGGAGCAGAACATCTAATAGACGATGTTGACGAAAATTATCTTGGCACGCGCATGTACTGGAGTCATTACGATACAGAAACCTATCTCAAGATGTTGAAAGAGTGCGGTTTCTCGATCATTTGGTCAAAGCGAGTGGCAGACGAAACCTGTGAAGGCGCCGGTCATTTGTTTGTGCTTGCACAGAAGTAGAAACAATGAAAAGCTTCAGGAAATATTGGGCGATCTTTCAGATCACGTTGATCAACAGCCTTGCCTACCCCGGCGAATTAATCGGGCGCAGCTTGATGATCATTCCTTTCATGTGGATCTTTTACCAACTCTGGAAGGTTACCTATGCCGCCTCTGGAAGCGATGCCATCAATGGTTTGACCCTGCCCAATATTCTCTGGTATCTGATGTTGGCCGAAACAATTGAGTTAGGTCGTCCCCCACTGGCGCGCACGATTTCGGAAAATGTAAAAGATGGTTCCATCGCTTATTTGCTGAACAAGCCCTACGATTTTCTCCTTTACCAATTCAGCACCGTGATGGGAGAGACGATTTTCCGGGCATTGATGAATGCCATTTTTGGAGGAATTATTGTTCTCTGGCTGGTTGGCCCGCCGCAACACCCCGAAGGGATCATTATCGCCTTGCCTGCTATCCTTGGCGCATGGATTTTGCACTTTTGCGTGACAGTGATGATCGGCCTTTCCGCTTTTGTTGTGGAAGACGTTTCTGCTTTCATGTGGATCTACCAGAAGCTGGCTTTTATTTTCGGCGGCATGTTGATCCCGCTGGATTTTTACCCGCAGTGGCTGCAGGTCCTTGCAAGGGCACTTCCCTTTTCGAGCATTACTTACGGTCCGGCGCGGCTGTTTGTCACACCAACGACTGAATTGTTTATCAATGTCATGATGCTACAAATTGTCTGGATCGTAATTCTGGCGCTTCTGCTCACGTTTGCCTATCGGCGGGGTGTGGCGTATCTCACGGTGAATGGAGGTTAAAAGATTATGTCATTGCGAGCGCAAGCCCCTGGCACCGTCCGCCAGGGCAGGTGTGCGAAGCAATCTCCATTTAAGCGGTTAACACCTAACAGAAAGGTTCTCTCATTTAACGGAACATTGCTTCTTCAACAACGCTGCGACTACACGGCGCTAGAGCGCCAGTCCGCTCAGCGCGAGGAAATATGTAAATGATAAAAGAACTTAAATTTCTCCTCGCCATCTGGAAAGCCAACCTGCTCTCTGCCATGGAGTACCGCGCTGCGTTCCTTTCGCAAGTCATTGGCATGATGGTCAACAATTTCATTTACTTTGCGATCTGGATCATCTTTTTTAATCGCTTCAAAGATGTGCGTGGCTGGGGCGTCAATGACATGTACCTGACATTCGGTGTGCTGGCAAGTTCGTTCGGTTTGGTCAGTCTGTTGTTCGGCAATGCCTTCAACCTGAGCGACATCATCAGTAAGGGTCGGCTGGATTATTATCTGTCAATGCCGCGCCCTGTCCTACTCCATGCGGTTGCCAGCCGGATGATCGCCAGTGGAATGGGCGATTTCACCTATGGATTCGTCAGTTACGGGCTCTCAGGATATTTCACCTGGGATGGATTGCTCCGCTTCATTCTCGCGACGCTTTTAGGGGCTGCCGTTTTCGCGGCGTTTCTCATTCTGATTCAGAGTCTGGCGTTTTGGTTGGGGGTAATGTCCAATCTATCCGCGCTGGCACTGAATGCCATGTTGACGTTTGGTATTTACCCAATCACGCTGTTCGATAATTATGCAAAGCTGATTTTGTTCACACTCATTCCGGCTGCGTTAATGGGCGCGGTGCCAGCAGAGTTCATCCGCTCATTTACATGGCAGACGTTAGCGGAACTCCTCGTCGGGGCAGTTGTTTTTCTTTTTATAGCGGTGACCGTTTTCCGGCTGGGATTGAAGCGCTATGAGTCTGGCAGCGCCATTCAAGTGGAGGTGTAGCCTCGGTTTTCTGGTATAATTTCCGCCCGTGACTGGTCCTGCCCTACGGTTCACGCTGTGGACATGGAGACCTGCGTAGTGCGGCGTTTTTTGCCGCCATAATCTTAAGAAAGGAAAGCACACGTCATGCCGCTCGCGAAAGAAGTTAAGACAAAATTGATTACGGACTATCATCGTCATGATGCAGATACCGGTTCCCCAGAAGTACAGATTGCCATTCTGACCGGCCGCATCCAACAATTGACCGATCATCTTCGGATCAATAAAAAAGATGAGTCCTGCCGGCGTGGATTGCTCATGCTCGTTGGGCAACGCCGTCGCATGTTGGCTTATTTGCGCCAAGTTGACTACCCACGTTATCTAGGAGTCACCGAAAGCTTGAACCTGCGCCACAAGTAAGATGATGGCCCTAAAGGTCTGCGAGACCTTTAGGGTCTTATTAACTACGACGAACCGCCGTCAGGAATTGAATAGTGATGATGACGCCCAGGCGTCACCGCCGCTCTTCAGTCCCTGACCAGGCGGGAATTTATACGATGGCTGGCCAACTCACCGACATAAAACACATTCAAGATTTGCGCAGTTTTTGCGCGTAAAGATGGAACTTCGCGGACACTAGGGGTGGATGTCAGCTACACAGGAGACAAAATGAAAGCAGAATCAAAAAAATATTCAGCAACCGTTGGGAATCAAACCCTCACCTTTGAGACAGGCAAATTGGCCGCTCAAGCGGGCGGCGCGGTGACCTTCGGTACAAGCGAAGCCATTGTCTTTGCGGCTGCCACAATGGGTGGCGTGCGCGAAGGCATTGACTTCTTCCCACTTCAGGTGGAATATGAGGAAAGACTCTCTGCCGGGGGAAAAATCCCCGGCTCTTTTTTCCGACGCGAAGGCCGCCCCGGCACAGATGCCATCCTTGTATCACGTCTCACGGACCGTCCATTACGCCCATTATTTCAACATGGCATGCGCAATGAAGTGCAAGTGATCATGTTCTCGCTTTCCGCGGATGGCATCAACCCACTTGATGTTTTCGCCATCAATGCCGCCTCTGCTGCGATCATGATCTCAGATATTCCGTGGGGTGGCCCCGTGGGCGCAGTGCGCATCGGGCGCGTGAACAGTGAATTTGTGGTTAATCCAACTTTTGCCGAGATTGATGCTTCAGACCTCGATCTGCGTATTGCTGGCACGCGCGATGCCATTCTCATGGTCGAATGCGGCGCGAATGAAATCCCTGAAGATGTGATGGTCCAGGCGCTTGAACTCGGACACAAATCGATTCAGCCACTGATCAATCTTCAATTCCAGATGCAGGATGAAGTCGGCAAGCCGAAGCGTGAACTGACACTCGCTATTCCTGATACGGATTTACAAAAGAAGGTTTTTGACCGAGTCAGCGGGCCGATGACTGAACTACTCGACAAACCTTTGACCAAAAATGAATTCTATGGCGGGATGACAGATCTTAAGGAACTGGTCGTGGCTGAAATGTGCTTTGTTCCTGAAGGAGCCAGCCCATCAGACTTCCCGTCACCTGCTTCTGTGCGAGAGGCCTTTGATCTGGCTGAGCAATCCATTGTGCGCGAGCGCATCTTGAGCCAGCGCAAACGCCCTGATGGCCGCACACCCACAGAGATCCGCCCGATTTGGTGCGAGGTGGGTGTTTCGCCGCGCGCGCATGGGTCAGGTCTGTTCACACGTGGTGAGACGCAGATTCTCTCGTTTGCAACGCTGGGTACCCTGGGCGAATCACAGGAACTGGACACTCTTAGCCCAACCGAAAGCAAGCGCTACATGCATCATTACAACTTCCCGCCCTATTCCACGGGTGAGGTTAAGCCTCTTCGTGGACAGAGCCGGCGTGAGGTCGGGCATGGAGCGTTGGCAGAGCGTGCGCTCGAGCCTGTCATCCCTGCCGGAGAATCCTTCCCATATACGATCCGTGTCGTA
>DASWEH010000164.1:0-6960 GCA_036394895.1 Anaerolineales bacterium | reverse complement strand
CCTCTTTCAGAAGCAAAAGGAAAGATTCTTGGGCATAACATTGCTGCCACGAATGGACAGCGATTGTTGCGAAAAGGAAAACCGCTGACAGGTGAGGATCTGGAAAAGCTACGAATAGTAGGTCGCAGTTCGGTCTATGTGGCTGAAATCGAATCGAATGATGTAGAAGAAAATAGGGCGGCGCGGCGTGTGGCAGAGGCAATCTGCGGAGCCGGCTTGCATATCACAGGGGTGGCATCGGGACGGGCGAACTTGCTTGCAGATAAAATGGGGGTTTTGAGAGTTGATGTAGATCGATTAGCGCAGATTAATGATTGCAATGGAATTACTCTTGCCACATTAACAACGCACTCCCCCATCCATCCACGCCAAATTGTAGCAACGGTTAAGATCATTCCCTATGCGGTACCTGAAGCGACCGTCAGCCTGGTAGAGGCAATTTCGAGCGGAACGAACTCTACTCTGCGAGTCGAGGCACTGCCATCCCACTCGGTTGGGATGATATTGTCTGGTTCCACTTCCATTCATGAGAAGCTTATCTCGGATTTTTCTCCTCTTCGGGATCGGATTGAAAAATTGGGATCTTCCGTCACCCGCACTGACTTTGTCGCTTTAGAAGATGAGTCAGACGAGGCGGCGCTGGCATCCATGCTGAAACAACACCTTGCATCTGGAATCAAAATGATTCTGCTGGCAGGTGAAACAGCCATTATGGATGAGCATGACATCTTGCCGCGTGCGATAGAGCGCGCCGGCGGACATGTCGAATTGGTTGGGGCGCCAGTGGATCCAGGAAATTTGCTCATGCTGGCTTATATCGGAGATGTGCCTGTAGTAGGAGCCCCCGGTTGTGCGCGGAGTCGCAAGACCAATATCGTGGATTGGATTCTGCCTCGCCTTCTCGTGGGTGATCGATTAACTCGTAAGGATATCATTGCGCTTGGGCACGGCGGGCTTTTGCAAGATGTTTCTGAACGTGGAATGCCGCGAGAGACAAGAGAAGATAGTGACAATGAGCATCATGAATCTGAGCCGCTGACAAAGGTATCTTCCACTCGTGGGTAACTTCAGTTCCTTCATTGAAAGGTGTACTGGAGTTTTTTATTTTTAGCCGGCGGAACGTCCGGTATCAATACTCAAAAGGAGGAGCTTGTTATGGCGCAAACGGTTTCAATCACCGTCAACGACGTGGCTTATGAACGGGAGGTAGAGCCGCGCCTGCTGCTCGTGCACTTCCTGCGCGATGTCCTGGGGTTGACGGGCACCAACATTGGGTGTGACACCAGTCAATGCGGTTCGTGCACTGTCTTGATGGATGGAGTTGCAGTCAAATCCTGCACGGTACTGGCTGTACAGGCGGACGGAAGCAGCGTGACCACGATTGAGGGTCTGGCAACCGACGGCAAGCTGCACCCTGTGCAAAATGCCTTCTGGGAAAAGCACGGGCTCCAATGTGGATTCTGCACACCTGGCATGATCATTACTGTAGTGGATTTATTGAACCGCAATCCCCATCCAACAGACGAGGAGATCCGGCATGGATTAGAGGGAACGATCTGCCGCTGTACAGGCTATCAAAACATTGTGGAAGCGGTCAAACATGCCGCCGAAGCGATGCCAGCCTAGGAGGTTGCAATGGCAACAAAAACTTTCGGTGCTCCCCTCAAGCGCAAAGAAGACCCGCGTCTGATCACGGGCGAAGCGAAATACTTGGACGATGTACGACTGCCCGGCATGCTATATGCAGCGATCCTGCGTAGTCCTTATGCTCATGCAAAAATCAAAGGCGTCGATACAAACAAGGCGACCAAGCAACCTGGCGTTATTGCGGTGTTCACTGGCCAGGATTTTAAGGATTTGCCCGCCCTTCCCTGCGCGTGGCAGGCTGAAGCGGGGCGGATTAAGAATAACGTCAACACGCCGCGCGTGCTCGAGATCGATCGAGTCACACATACTGGAGCGGGCGTGGCTGTCGTCGTGGCCGACGACCGCTATGCCGCTGAGGACGCGCTAGGTCTGATCGAAGTAGATTACGAACCATTACCTGTTGTGGTGGATGCTGAAAAAACCACCTTCCCCGATGCACCGCAAATCCATGAGAACGCGCCGAACAATATCTGCTTTGATTGGTCCTGCGGCGATAAAGATGCGACGGACGCCGCGCTCAACTCCTCAGAAGTCGTCGTCAAACACCGCGTGGTAAATCAACGTCTCATTCCGAATGTGATGGAGCCGCGTGGATGTGTCGCGCAATACATGCCGGCTTCCGAGGAATATACTGTCTGGATGACCTCGCAGGATCCGCACATTATGCGGCTGCTGATGACAGCCTTTGTCTTTGGCGTCCCCGAAACGAAGGTGCGCGTCATCGCGCCACAAGTTGGCGGTGGCTTTGGTACAAAGATCTTTCTCTATCCTGAATACTGTCTGATGGCGGCGCTTGCGAAAAAAGTTGGCAGACCTGTCAAATGGGCGGAGACTCGGCGGGAGAATTATATCGCCACGACACATGGTCGCGATCACGTCACGGATATCGAAGTCGGCGCGAAGCGCGATGGCACGATCACCGCGCTCAAAGTCAAGACGTATGCCAATCTTGGCGGTGTTCTATCCACGATTGGGCCGGGCATTCCAACCACGCTATATGGACGAATGCTATCCGGCGCGTATAAGACCCCGCACATTTACTGTAATGTGCTCGGAACGTATACGAACACCGGCATGGTGGATGCATATCGAGGCGCGGGGCGGCCCGAGGCGACCTATGTCGTCGAGCGTACAGTTGACCTTGTGGCTCGAGAATTGAATATGGACACTGTCGAGGTTCGGCGCAAGAATTTCATTCAGCCGGGTGACTTCCCCTACGCGCCCGCGGATAACATCCTCGCAGGACTAAAGTATGACAGCGGCGACTACGAAAAAGCGTTGAACAAAGCCCTTGAGATGGTGAACTATTCGTCGTTCCGCAAAAAGCAGGAGGAGGCCCGCAAGAACGGCAAGTATTTAGGAATCGGGCTCTCTACCTACGTGGAAATCTGTGGCGCAGCGCCGTCCTCATGGATTGGAGTGGGTCCTACCGGTCAGGGCTGGGGCGCGGCGATGTGGGAAAGCGCCAACATCCGTGTGCATCTGACAGGCAAAGTCGTTCTCACTATTGGCACGCAGCCGCAAGGTCAAGGCCACGAGACGACGATGGCTCAGATCGTTTCGGAGGAGTTGGGCATCCCGATGGACGACATCATCGTCCAGCTAGGCGATACTCTTGGAACGCCGTTCGGATATGGCACCTATGCCAGTCGTAGTGCGGCGGTGGGTGGCATGGCAGTTTACAACAGCGCACAGAAGATCAAGGAAAAAGCCAGGCGGCTCGCCGCGCATCTGCTGGAAGCCGCACCGGAAGATATGACCTTTGAAGCCGGCAAAGCCTTCGTCAAAGGCTCGCCTGATAAGGCCAAGACGATTCAGGAATTGGCGGGCGCGGCGGCGCTGGCATACAGCCTGCCCGCAGGCATGGAGCCGTTCCTCGAT
The DNA here is from genome assembly GCA_036394895.1 of Anaerolineales bacterium. GTDB lineage: Bacteria > Chloroflexota > Anaerolineae > Anaerolineales > Villigracilaceae > Defluviilinea. The sequence continues at coordinate 3,432 of DASWEH010000164.1, read as the reverse complement.
GATGTCACCTACTACGACCCGCCTGACTGTACATATCCATTTGGCACACACATTTGTGTTGTCGAAGTGGATAGGGAGACCGGTCAGGTGAAAATCCTACGCTATCTCGCCGTGGACGATGTGGGGAAGAAGATCAACCCAATGATCGTAGATGGACAGATCCACGGCGGCATTACGCAAGGCGTGGCACAGGCTCTCTGGGAAGGTGCAGTTTACGATGAGAACGGACAACTAACATCTGGCTCGATGATGGATTATGCCGTTCCGAAGGCAAGTTTCTTGCCCACCTTTGAACTGGGCAGTACGGAGACTCCTTCACCGACGAATCCGCTTGGCGTCAAAGGTGTCGGTGAAACGGGAACAATCGCTTCCACCCCGGCCGTTGTCAACGCCGTTATGGACGCTCTATCGCCTTTTGACATCAAGCATCTGGATATGCCGCTGACGCCTGAAAAGGTCTGGCGCGCAATTGAAGCCACCAATATGTGATCGAGGAGATGTGTTATGTATTCTGCAGACGTAGATTACTATCGAGCCAAAACAGTGGCTGATGCAGCGAAAGCGCTTAAGAATAATAAGGGTGCAAAACTATTGGCTGGCGGGCACAGCCTTATCCCCGCGATGAAACTGCGTGTGGCGCAGCCCACCCTGCTCGTGGATATTGGGCATATAGATAAGCTATCTGGGATCAAAGTTGGCAAAAAGGAAGTGAAGATCGGCGCGCTGACCACACACACGACAGTCGCAACTTCAGCAGAACTCAAAGCCGCATGCCCAATTCTGGTCGAAGCAGCTGGGTTGATCGCCGATCAGCAAGTACGCAACCGCGGCACGATCGGAGGCAGCCTAGCCAATGCCGATCCCGCTTCTGATTATCCGATCCTAATAACAGCGTTGGACGCGACGTTAACTGCAACTGGTCCAAATGGCGCACGCCAGATCGAAGCCAGGAAGTTTTTCAAAGACCTTTTCACCACCGCGCTCAAGCGTGATGAGGTGCTCACCTCAATTACCGTTCCTGCCTATGGCAATATGCCCGGGATGGGAGGCGCGTATCTCAAGCATCGCCATCCCGCCTCCAGTTACGCGGTGGTAGGTGTCGCCGCGATGCTAGGATTGGAGAATGGCAAGGTGATGCGCGCGGTCGTTGTGGTAGGAGGCGCAACTGCCAACCCCATACACGCAAAAGCTGTTGAGTCTGCGCTCATGGGCATGGAGCCAACAGAAGAAAACATCGCAGCCGCCGCTGACAAGATGGACATCGAGGCGACAATGGGCGATGCGTATGCTTCTGCCGAATATCGCGCCCATCTGGCAAAAGTGATGGCAAGGCGCGCACTCATGCTGGCAGCCGAGCGTGCCAAAGGTTAACGTTCCAAAGTTATAGACCCTAAAGGTTTCTTTTGCAATCGAAGACTCACTTCGAGCAGAACCATCTTGCAAATCTTTAGTCTGGTTTGCGGGAAAAACCTTTAGGGTCTTCCAAGTTTCCAAATCAGGTTTATACTAACTAGGAGGCCTCTAACTCACCTTGGAGGCCTCCTATTGCTAAATAGCGCAGGAATTACTTGTAAAGCGCCGAGGACGACGGCTTGAGCGAACACGACAAGAGGTTATTTTGGAATTTACTTCAATTGATGCTCTTCAATCCGCCATGCGCGAAAAGCGCTACATTGCAGAACGAGGACTTGCAACGTCTTTGTATCTGGCGTTGAAACTGCGCCGCCCGCTCTTTCTGGAAGGGGAAGCCGGTGTGGGCAAGACAGAAGTTGCAAAAATCGTGGCGAATCTTCTTGACACCGAATTGATCCGCCTGCAATGCTACGAAGGTTTGGATGTCCATCACGCGGTCTATGAATGGAATTACACGCGCCAGATGATGCACATCCGTTTGTTGGAAGCAAGCGGCGAGAAAGCCAAGGAAGCGGAATTATTTGGGCCTGAATTCTTATTGCGCCGTCCACTCCTGCAAGCCATAGAGCAATCACGAGAAAAGCCGCCTGTTCTATTGATCGATGAGCTTGACCGAAGCGATGAGGAATTCGAAGCCTTTTTACTAGAAGTCCTTTCTGACTTTCAGATCACCATCCCTGAAATTGGAACGATCAAAACATCCAATCCACCTGTCGTGATTATTACATCCAATCGCACGCGTGAAGTGCATGACGCACTCAAGCGCCGCTGTCTTTATTATTGGATCGATTATCCATCCTTTGAAAAAGAATTGGAGATCGTTCAAGCACAATTACCCCATGCGCCTGCTCAACTGGCGCGGCAAATCACTGGATTCATCCAGGCATTGCGCGAGATGGATTTATATAAATTGCCCGGTGTAGCAGAAACATTGGATTGGACGACTGCCCTCGTAGCCTTAGATCAAAAAGCCCTTGATCCTGTGATTGTAGATGAAACACTCGGCGCAGTTTTGAAATATCAGGATGATGTCGAAAAAGTAAAGGGCGAGCAAGCACGCATGATTCTCGAACGTGTAAAAGCAGGTGTTGATTGAACGGGCAATTTTTGCATAATCTTTTACTCTTCGGTCGGGTTCTTCGACGACTTGGGCTGGATATCAATCCAGGTCGTATGATGGATCTAGTGAGCGCACTCGACCACATTGAGATTGGTAAAAAATCTGATTTCTTTTTTGCAGCGCGCACCTTACTGGTTCATGATCGCGAAGATCTGCCGCTGTTCGATGAGGCCTTTGAATTGTTCTGGCGTAAACCAGTGGAAAGTTGGGATGTGGAATGGCAAGGACTCACGCGTCGCAGAAGACCGTCTGGACCGGTTGTCACACATCCGCCTCTAAAAGAGGCACCACAAACAGACAATTCAACTTCAACATCCAGTCAAGAAATGTCAGTTATAGAAGTCACTCGTACCTATAGCGACCGCGAATTATTGCGACACAAAAACTTTGCCGAGATGAACACTGAAGAATCTGATGCAGTCAAGCAAATGATGTCACGTCTTCTTTGGAAGGTAAGTGAACGCCGAACACGCCGCCATCACCCGGGCAAGGGCCATTTCATCGATCTGCGTCGCACGCTCCGTCGAAGCTTGCGTTCCGAGGGTGAGATATTTAGTTGGTCGTATCGTGAACCCAAATTGAAGCCGCGCCCACTGGTTGTCATCGCTGATATCAGCGGCTCCATGGAGCGGTATACGCGTCTTCTCCTTCACTTTATTTATGGGATGAAAGCCACACTGAGCCAGCCCATGGAAGCATTTGTCTTCAGCACGCGTCTTACACGAATCACGCGGCCGCTCCAAATCCGTGACCTTGACCTGGCGCTGAAAAATGTGGGCTTGCTCGTCAATGATTGGGCGGGTGGAACGCGCATTGGTGAATCTCTGAAAACATTTAACTTTGAATGGGGGCGCCGCGTGCTTGGTCGTGGCGCGGTGGTGTTAATCATCAGCGATGGC
>DASWEH010000163.1:0-6415 GCA_036394895.1 Anaerolineales bacterium | reverse complement strand
TCGAAAATGCGCCCCAGCATTTCGGGGTCAACTGCCACTTCCACATCGAGCGGCGTACTCTCGGTCACTGTGAAGTTGAAGTGATAGACCAAGTCGGTTAGGATCTTTGCAACGATGGTGTCGGAGAAAACAGGACCATCCACATCCTCGTTTTCTTCCACTTCAAATAGTCCACCGTTCAAGTAGGGAACGTCGCCAATCAGCCTTTGAAATATTTTGTATTGAGGGTCTCTGGAAAGCTGGTCACCATGCGGGTTGTTCAAGCCGCGAAAGAAGAGTGTATTCAAACGTGACTTGTGGAAATTGGCTGTACGTTTATTGTCCTCGTTGACATGATAATCCGCAAACAATGCTTTCAGATAATCTTTGCGTCCATTGAAATTCAACCAGCCCTTCCGCTCCAAAAACGCGAGGAACATCATGCGATTGAAGAATCGCTGAGTATAGAGCCGCTTCTTTTCGTCGCTCCATCTGAGCTTAATGGTTGCTTCTGCTTCTTCAAATATCCTGCGATATTCTCTGAAGAATTCAGTTGTAACAGGCTCAACGCTAAATGCTTCAGTGATCTTCTCAATGCTGGAGAAATCTGCCTTGCCGATTTGGCTGATAAATGTATATGCTGGCAGTTCAGGCGAAACGAAATACGTGTAGCGGCGGAAACTGGTCAGTATTTTTTTACCATCTTTGTAGCCAATCGCTATCAGGCTGAATCGAAAATGCCCTGCATGATCGTAAAAAACAAAAATTCCTGCATCGAAATCATTTCCCAAAATCCTTTGAGCAATTTCAAATTGTTTCTTCTTCCCGCTGTGGGAGGTCAATTCCTTATCCACTTTTCCAGCAAGTACAACCAAACGACGCCCGTCTTCAAAGTCGAGCCTGCCGAGCCCATAAAAGTCCTTTATAAAGTTGGCGTTTGCAGAATGATGGGTGTAATCAATTTTTTCAGGTCTAAATTTCCCACTTGAAGCACGCATGAACTGCGTAAGGTCATCACGATTAAAGGATTTGCTAAGTTTTTCGAGAAATTTAATGCGATCATCCATGATGAATCCAATGGCACGGTTTTGCAGCGGTTATACCCCGCATATATGGTCAAGCATACTCGAAAAATCTGCATTCGGGCAGGATTTTCTGAAAATGACACTTTCTTGCATTGATGTGTATCTTAAACCATTGCACCAGTCAGAGTCACGATCTGTGCTGAACAAGTCCCACATGCGCTGGCATTCGATGGTCGATTCGTTGATGCTCTCTACGGTTTGAAAAGGAGGTGAAACACGCAGGGGTGCTGTCCGCTTGCTGTTTTCGTCGTATTTGCCTTGCCAGATGAGTTCGGTCATGAATGAGAGTTCCTTGGTTGATTTTGCTTATTTAGGCTTGGGTCTAGGGGGAGGGGCATCAGTGGTTGGGTCACCAGGTGGGCGATTAGACTTGAGGGAGATATCGACATATTTCTTGTCGCCCACTAATCGTAATGCTGTAATACCAAACTTCTTAAGACGAGCATCCAGATTTAATGCAAGAGTTTTCAATCCGAAAGCTGCCCCTGCGGGCATACCGACAAAGACAAGCCCAGGTGTAAGGTTCGAAATTTGTAATTGAGATGGACGAGTTTCAGTAAGCTCTGAAATAAGGTCAAGCAGCTGCTTCTGCTTTTCAGGGTCAAATCTACTTACGTCAATTCCCTGGATAACCAGTTCGATCTCGCCAATGGTTTGTTCACTGGTAGTCTTTGGTTGTCCCTTCAAGGTTTCTATCAACTGATTAACCGCTTCATCAAACCCCAGTATTTGAAGATCAATGGATTCCAAACCAACCAGTTGATAACGTAGTTCTGCTGGTAGCTTGACAGGTGCGAGCAACACAGGAACAAGTTGCTTATTGGCGCTTTCAGCTAAGGTCACTTCTCTACGGACACCCTTAGAAACGACTGCGTCAGGTGAGAGCATGAGCACAAAAGCATCGCAGGTATCAATTGCCTCAACAATTTGTGTGCGCCATATTTCACCAGCTTTGATTTCTTCACGATCGATCCAAACATTCAATCCCGCCTGTTTCATCGCCCCCACGATGCGGTCAACAACTTCATGATCACGTCTCGAATAACTTACATAAATATGTCCCATAATAGCCTACCTTTGCAAGCGTTGGCTGTTCTTAAGATGAGTTTAATCTGCGTTGTCCTTAATCATTCATCTTCTTTTTTAGGTTTGGGCGGTGGGGCATCGGTCGTGACATTCCCAGGCAGGCGGCGATGCGGTTTCGGAGAATGACCTCTCCCACCATTCTTTTTAAGGGGTCGTCTTTGCTTTTTCCCACCAGGCTTCTTGGAAGTTTTTTTGGTTGCCATATCGACTCCCTTCTTAATGTCGATCAATTACCTGCAACGAGGTTTATTACAAGCATACCCGAAAAACGAAAATTTGGACAAACTTCTCTGAAAATGACAGCGGTCTGTAGGTCATGCTTATAGCATGACTAACTTGTTAGGCAGGACGCTTCCGCGAAACCCGCCCTACAACCCTCTACATGACGCTAGAGACGTAGATTGGTAACCCTGTCACGGGCTTGTAAATTCATTGCAACCCGTTTCCCCCTCGAGGAGGTGACTGTCACTTCGAGGGCCCGCAAGCCGGGAGTTATGCTTGGCAAAAGTGACAGTCACCTTTTCCTGTAAGGGTCTGCCTCAATTCTTACAAGCCTTTGCCTCAAACCCTTATAGGAATCGACTCGATTCCTTATAGCCTTTTGACCAATCCCTTATAGGGAATCGTCTCCTGGCTATAAGCCTTTTTTCAAGAAAGCGTAAAAAGGGAATCCCTTACAGAAATGTTATCGGATTTGATTGGCTTATAGGGAGTTGTAAAAATTAATATAGATGCAAACCAAAGAATTAAAAACGTTTTTATAATGGGAGCCATGTCAGACCTAGCGAAGAACTGGTTGCCAAGTGGAATGAAAATTTCCCCGAAGATCAGGTGGTTTTCTCAGATAACTAACCCGGATTGAAAATACAAAATATGCCGCAGAGATAAAACCTGCGGGAAGATCAATGGGCTCGAATGTCGAGCCCATTCTTGTTAATGTACATCATCTTCATCAGATGCTCAGCGACCTCCGAAAATAGCTCGCCATAACCAGAGCATAAACGTGCAGACCAGCCAAAAGAATAAGAAAGTGACGGGTACGCTGAACAGTAAACTTCCCATGGCGTCAATTGGGTTGTGAACGGCTCTCGCAATTACACAACTGGCGAGAAGCGTAAGCGCGAGAGCTCCCGTTGTGCTCTCCCTCCAAATGGAGGCCGGCGCAGGAATTTGGTCTTGTGGGGCTGGATCTGGCGTACTCATATTCGTCTATTACATGACTACCAAATGCGCCGAAGGATACAGGAGAAGCAGAGGGAATTTTCCTATTGTGATCAAGTTTGCAGGAATTGAATGAGTGCCTCCAACGTCTTGAGAGCCTCCTCAAGGATCTGCAAGTAGATTGCCACGGCTACAGCGATACATTACGAACGCGTTGTCATCGTATAGCTTTTGCTGCCTCAGCCAGCGGCTTATTTCGGAGTATACTTATCGCATATCGGTGTTCAACCTTATCGCCAAGGGAGACACGTAATGGCACGCAGAAAAGCAGGTGACAATCAAGTAAAGGTCGGAAATGTTACCGATGTTAGCGGGGAAGTTAATATCGCGGGTAGGGATATTTATAAAGGCTACACCCCCGAGCAGGTCTCTGTTCTTCTCACACAAATCACAACAACACTTCAGCCCAAGCCATTCGATGGGCGCTGTCCCTATAAAGGACTCGAAGTCTTTCGAGAAGAAGATGCCGAGTTGTTCTTTGGGCGCGAGAAACTGGTGGAAGAACTTTTCAGGCGTGTGAAGGGATCTCGGACCGTATTCATTACCGGTCCATCGGGAAGTGGAAAGTCATCATTGGTGCGCGCAGGGTTGATTCCTGGCTTGAAACAGGGAGCCATCAAGGACCTGTACAGCCAACGCTGGTTGTATGAAACACTGAAACCCGGGCGTGAACCGATGGTAGAACTAGGGCGGGTGGCAGCGAGTATTACTGGAACGTTGAACGCCGGGGAGGATATTCGCACCAAGGGACTGACGGATGCCAGCCTCCTGGCGCAGTGGTGTGAGATTGCATTGAAGGACGACCGCCAGAAACGGGTTGTCCTTTTCATCGATCAATTTGAGGAGGTTTTTACACAGACGGACAAAGAAGCCGAGCGACTGTCATTTCTCAATTTGCTGACGCATGCCGCCACGGTAGAAAAAGGACGCGTGATCCTCCTGTTCGCCATGCGCTCGGATTTCCTCCCGAACTGCGCCAGCTATCCTGAGCTCAATGCTCTGCTCAGTCAGCAATTCATCCAAATCGGCGCCATGCGTCCGAAGGAGTTGGTTAGCGCGATTGCACAGCCTGCCTTGAGCGTGGGTTTGCAGATCGACCCGGACCTGGTTGCCCAGATCATCAACGACATGGAAGGCGCACCGGGCGCGTTGCCCCTCATGCAATTTGCTCTGAAGGATTTATTTGATTCCCAGCAGGCAAAAGGCGGTCTGATCGCCTTGAGGCTGTACGACTACAACGAGCGGGGCGGAATCCACGAGGCATTGGAGCGCCATGCAGATGCTTCCTTTGCAGAGTTGAACCAGCATGAACAGGAATTGGCACGCTCCATCTTCAGCGGCTTGATCGCCGTCGGGCATGGGACACAGGATACGCGCCGTACGGCGCCGTTCAATGAACTCGTCCCTGCCAATGCAAACGCCCAAGACGTGGGAACGGTGGTACAGAAACTTGCAGATGCGCGCCTGATCACCACCGAGGAAGGAGATAATAGTAAATACACGATCACGCATGAAAAGTTGATCAGTTCCTGGACCTGGCTGGAGAAGCTGATCAATGAGAACCGCGCTGCGATTGACCTGCAAAATGAAATTGCCAATGATGCGAAGGAGTGGGAGGATCATCAGCGCGATCCAAGTTACCTGTACACTGGTGCGAGACTGGCGAGTGCGCGCGAGAAACTTGATGCCAATAAGATTGTCTTGAGCGGATTAGCCCAGCTCTTCATTGAAACTGGGGTGCAAGCGTATGCGGATGAATTGGAAGCCGCCAAGCAAAGAACCACTCAGCTCCGAAGACGTTCGGTTTACCTTACAACGGCATTGGTCGCCGCATTGTTGGCAGTAGGTATTGCTATTTTCTTTAGCGTTCAATCGCAGCGCCAGGCAAAAATTTCCAGCGCTCGTGAACTTGCAGCCACATCCATTACCACTCTCGATTTGGATCCCGATCTATCCCTGCGTTTGGCGCTGCAATCGCTGAGTGAGACACGTACCTCGCAGGGGGAAGAGGCATTGCAACGCGCCTTGGTCTCCCCGCCAGTCCAGTTGACTCTGCTGGGTCATTCAGGGGCAGTCTATAGCGTGGCCTATAGTCACGATGGCAAACGGCTGGTCACAGCCAGCCAGGATGGAACGGCGCGCATTTGGGATGCAGCGACCGGGCAGGAGTTATTGGCACTGCGCGGTCATATTGCTGCCGTCAATAGTGCGGCCTTCAGTCCCGATGGCAAGCTCGTTGCAACAGCCGGTGCGGATAAAACCGTGCGTATCTGGGATGCAAAAACCGGTCAGCAAATGCTCAGCATTGACAAGCACAGCGCTGCGGTCAACAGTGTGGCTTTTAGCCCAAACGCGCAATACATCGTCACAGCCAGTGATGATAAGACGGCCCGCGTCTGGCAGGTCACCGACGGCCGTCAAGTCCAGCTGCTGGACAAACATACCGCCGCAGTGCGTTGTGCGCTATTCAGCCCGGACGGAAAGCTGATTGCAACCGGTGGATATGACCAGACGATCAACTTCTGGGATGCGACAACGGGCCAGCTAACCAGTTCTATCTCAAACGACAGTCAAAATGTCGATACGATTGCGTTCAGCCCAGACTCACAATATGTCCTCGCCGATTGGGTCTATAACGCATACCGCTGGGATATTGCCAGTGGGACAAATGTTGCAGAGTACTTTGGAGGCCATACCTGGTATGTCACCAGTGTCGCTTTCAATCCATTGGATGGCAGCCAGGTCGCAACAGGCAGTGCTGATCAGACCGTTCGCATCTGGGATACTGAATCGGGTAATGAGCTCGAGATCATGCGCGGGCAGAGCGGGGCCATTTATAGCGTTGCTTTTGATCCCGCGGGAGATCATCTGGCTGCGGCAAGCGATGACCAGACGGTAAGAATTTGGAACATTGGAGAATGGCGCAAACGCGTGCTGATTGAGCCTGCCGGGTATTTTATCGATGCTGCATATAGTTCTGATGGAAGCAAGATCGCAACCGCCGGTTCGGATGGCATGATCCGGATTTGGGAGGCAGCGACGGG
>DASWEH010000162.1:0-5377 GCA_036394895.1 Anaerolineales bacterium | reverse complement strand
CAACGCCCAGAAATCAGCGCCTCCACTGACCAACACCGCATGACGTAAGAGAGAGATATAACTAGCCAGGTCTTCATCGCCCAATGGCGGCTCAACATAGGGGCGTAGACTTGCCAAGGAAACCGTCTGCATGGGCACTTGTTGACCGGTGTAGAGATGCCGGTTAACAGCTAGCAACATCGCGGTGTTAAGAACACTGTTAAGTGTCATGCCTTCTTTATGCGCCCGCTGGACAAGAGAGGCAGTGAAGTCTTCACGCAATTGGATGGAGAGGACATGTCCCTGTGAGGCATGACTATGAACTGGAGGAATCCGTTTGCCGCGCGTCTGCATTTGATAGACAAACTCATCAATCATCTGTTGAAAGGCATATCGCAATTGATGAATGGCTAAGGGCAAGCCGCGGAAGGCAGGCGGAAAACGGGATTCGGCTGGAGGGGTTGGAGGAAGCTCATAAACGGAAACTGTTTTTTGGTCTATGAACGAAGCACAGACCACTAATAGTTGATGCAGGAACTGACTCACCGAAGATGCGTCCACAATGGAATGATAGAAAGAGAGGATAATATCCGCGCGCTCATCCGCTGCGCTGTAGAGATACGTGCAACGGAACAAAGGGCCGATCGAAGTATCAATTCGTTTGGTAAGTTCAACTTCAGCAATATAGATCCAGTGATCGGCATTCCAGCGTGGCAGAAAATAAAACGGGAGAGCTGGCTCCACCAACTTTGCAAAATAATAGGTCCCCTTTTCATGGAGAAGACGGGAGCGGAGAAAAGGATGACGGTTTTGCAAAATCTGTAATGACTGCTTGAGAATATGAGGAGATGGCGCGTTTTCAAGATTGAGAATACTAACGATATGGAAAGGCGCGTTTTGATCGGCGATCACCAATGCCCGCTCGAACGTCCCAAGTTCACGCTTCAACTTCTCAGTGCTCCCATCTGAGGATCACAAACGAGAATACGATGCAGTCCAAAGGTTGTTCCATGGACAGATTCCACCTTCAAACCTCCCAAATGGCAGGTATCGATAAAATCCTGATGGACCCACTCATGCATATACTCGGACTCGTCAATGATAGAGGCCACAAATGACCATAGTGGACTCCAGCGACGATCAATGGGCACATCCGGTTCGATGATCACAATACGCCTGCTGGTCACGCGGCGCAGTTCCTTCAACACACGCACTTGAACCGCGACAGGCATGTGATGGAGAGCCAAAGAAATCATGGAAATCTCAAAAGAACGATCTGCAATCGCCAAATTGGTCGCATCCATTTCCACCCAGGCTGAGGTGGTTCCTAAACTTTTGTTGACGGCGCGCTTTAGCATTCCTCGAGCGATATCGGTGCCAACAACTTTCGCACCCTGCGAGGCAAAAACCAACGCCATTTCACCAGTCCCAGTACACAAATCCAGAATCCTTTCACTGGGGCGCCATCCACTTAATATCATGGCTTTACGGCGGGTTCCCCGGCGGATAAATTCCATCCTGTCGTAAAAATCCGCACGACGATTGTAATGATGGAGAATATGCCACCGATAATCTCGTTTGACTTCTAAAGTTTGCATTGTAGATCGCCATCTCCTGGTGCGGTGGGTCTGTCAACTTTATTGTGATGAGAAACAATTCGTTTTTGAAACAAGTGCTTTAGAGTTGAGTTACTTCCGCCTCTGCTCTTTTTGCAGTACGCAGTTCATGGACTGCACCCATCTTCTCAAAGATCTGAATTGCGCGCGCGAAGCGTTCCTTCCGCCCGACCGCGTTATCTTTTAAAACAGTCCCCAGCTTGACCCGGATCAGTCCCTCTTCATAGGGCATATTGAATTTTTGCGCGGCATCTAGTCCCTTGCGCCAGGATGCAATTGCTTTTTCAGGCTTGCCCGTCAGCCATTCATACCAGCCCTGGTAATAATAAGCTGGAGGCTGACCAATCGGAAAGACCTTTTGGAAAGCGCGCAAGAGTTTGAGCGCTTTTTCAGCAAGCAACTTATATTTATCGGCATCCATTTGTCGGTTGGGGTCATGAAGTGTTCGTTCCCACAGTTCAAAATAAACCTCAGCGACCGCTGCAAATCCAATATCCATGGAATAAACAGTCGGGGATATATCGAATGCCAGATCGATAACCCTGCTGGCGTACGCCAATGCTTGTTCACTCTGACCCAGACGTAAATGCGCCAGCGCAAGTTCTCCATTGGTATTAATTGATGAAGCGAGATTGGGTATCTCTTCCAGAATTTGGAGAGCTTCTTCAAGCATGGGAATTGCCAGGGCCTCATTCCCCAGCCGAATATTGTTTGCCGCGACCCCGAACAATCCCCAACCTTGTTGAAGCGGATTATGTCTGTGGCGTGCATCCTCCAACAATATGTTCTGAATATTCAACGCGTACTGGATATCGCCTGAAATCAAGGCACTCTCGGCCAGGACAACTGTGCTATCCCCCCACTGGCGATAATCGCCCAATTGCTCGCAAATTGCTTTGGCTTTCTCCACCCGGTTGCGAATCTCATTCCACTTCCCCACGGTAATTTGGTAGACGCTGGTCAGAACGCTCACCGTGATCAGGTTGGATGGATCGTTAATTTCCTCTGCAATTGCTAAAGCTCGGTCCACATACGTCTCAGCCAATGAATGTAACTGGGCGAACCCTGCCAGGATCGCTACACCGGCATAAGAGGATGCCAATTCAGCTGATGGACCCGCCTTTTCAGCGGTATTCACGAAGCTGAGAATACAATACATGATCGGAAGTGTCTCTTGCGAATAGAAGTAAATCCTTCCCATCAATTCATACAGACGTGAAACCTCAATCGCAATTTCCCGCTCCTGCCCTTGAAGTGTCCCAATATGACGTTTTGGAAAGAAACGATGAGATACCTGACGAACAATCTGTGGAATCAAACTCGACCCAAATTGGACTCTAGATTTAGGGACGGGATACCCTAACAAGTACAACGCCTCGCGAACATGCTGTTCGCAGCTTGGAAGGGAACCCAGCCCATAGTGAGCGAGACCAATCCGGCTGTGCCAGCGCGCCCGGCGGATCTGCCGGTTCCACACGACCTGACCAACCTCCAGTCCGGATAATTTTTCATCTAACTCGAGCGCCTGAGTGAAAAATTGGATGACCTCCTGATTGGCATAATTTTGCATGGCTTCTTCGCCGGCCTTGTCGAGATATTCCACTGCTTTGAGTAGAGCATGCTCGTTGTCCTGCGCTTCGGATGTCTCCGCAGCTTGAGACCAATGATGCGCCAGAAGGGCATAATAAGCCTCAATGTTTTTTTCGTAGTTCTCTTCAATCCATTCAGCGACTGCTTGATGTAACTGTCTGCGCTGGGAGAAGAGCATCAGGTTATAAGCAACTTCCTGCGTGACAGCATGTTTGAAAATATAGGCAAGGTCAGGTGCTTCCGATTCGACCAATGTCAGGCTGAGACGGGTTAATGTCACCATGTAATCAGGCAGCGCAGGTTTATCGGCTTCAATCGGATGAATCGCCTCCAAAAGGCGGAACGCGAAGATACGTCCGATCACGCTCGCAACTTTAAGCGTCAATTGCTGGGAGGGATCCAGGCTGTCGATACGATTGGTGATGGCTGCTTGGAGCGTATCGGGAAGGGCCAGGTCTTCAAAATTCATCAACCTTGAATACACCTGGCACTCCTGATTCTCAATCACCAGCGTCCCTGAATCACGCAGGGCATAGGCTAGTTCCTCCGCAAAGAAGGGATGGCCCTCCGATTTTTCCCTAATCAACCTGCCGATCATCGGTGGCACAGATTTGACCCCTAGGCGCTGGCATACCAAGGCTTCCACATCGTCGAGCATCATCGCTTCGAGTTTCACCAGCCACGTGCCGGGCGCATCGATGATTTGTTTGAACTGCACGGGCACTGGGTCTGATAATGGGCGCGTGTTCAGGGCCAGGAATAGCGGTCGCACTTTTTGTTGAACATCTACCAGCAGTGCCCATGAGGCCGAATCAAACCAGTGTAAATCTTCCATTACGATCAACACCGGGGCCAGGCTCGCTTCAAAAGACAGCAACCGAGCCAATAACTCCCGAACATTCCCGCCGCGAATTTCCCCGGACATGGCTGAGGTCAATTCATTATCCGGGATTGGAATTGGTAAAACCACATCCACCAGCGGGGCGTAACGAGCGAGGTCTGGATCGATCCTTGCTAATTTTTCAACAACACGATTTTGAATCGCCACATCCGTTTCCCCTGTAAAGTCACTTTTCGCAGACAAATCTTCAATTTCAAAGATCTTATCAAAGATAGGACGCCAGGCATGATATGGACTGGATTTTTCGATGCCATCTCCGCCGCCGATAAAGGTTTTCACATCCAAGGTTTCTGCCTGGCGGATAAGATCTTCGAACAGGCGCGATTTGCCAATCCCAGCCTCGCCTTGCAGGACCAGCGTTTGATGTGGCATGCCGCGTGACAGCTCCTGTAACGCAGCAGCGATAAGTGTCTTTTCTTCCTGGCGACCGATCAATTCCGTTTTTGAACGGACAACACTCTTCTTCGCTTCCTGGGCGTGGAAAACTTCCACAGGTTCCGTCCGACCCTTGACCGGTTGAGGCGGGAGAGGCTTGAACTCCACCGCATCCTTTGCGCTGTCATACGTGGCGCGGTCGCACAGGATTGGGACCGCGTACTTGTCGATCAATTCATCCTGCTTGCTCGCTGCGCTCATCAAACGCGCCGAAAGGTTGACAGCGTTCCCGATAATCGTATATTCGCGGCGCGATTCATTCCCAACCGATCCGCAGAAAATTCGTCCCGTGGCAACACCGACGTAACTAGGAACATTGAGATTGGCCAGTTCCTTGCGGATCATCAGCGCAGCCTGTACACCGCGCGCCGGATCATCTTCATGAGAGAAGGGTGGCAACCCCAGCGCAGCCACGATAGTAATCCCCTTATCGTCCACGTTGATTTTGTTTATGCTCCCCTCGTAACGATATACTGAACGCTGGATCAGCTTCGAGATATTTTGAGCGGCATCCAGTTCTGTGTTCTGATCAATATCGGGCAAATTAATAAAAAGGACTGTCACTCGCCTTAATTCCGCGATCCAACTCCCTTGACCAGCAGTCAGGCGATTAATGACCGCCCCAGGAATATAGGGACGTAATGAGTTTTCTACCCCATTCGGAATAACTGGCTTTTTTGGCGAACTAAAAATGGAGGAGGGCTTATTCAGGCTGTGGAGGCTGCCTCCCTGCGCAATCGTATCCCTAAGTTCAAATTCAACTGGCATGCCATTGCAGTCATTCCGGATCAATTTCCACGCAGAAGGGGTGATCAGAATATCGCCTGCTTTGGCAATATTGTTAGCAATGCCCAAC